>JAJBAV010000012.1 GCA_020532085.1 Candidatus Cloacimonadota bacterium
TTCTTTGCCATCTGCGGTCATTTATGCAAATAATCCCGAAATTCCGGTACTTTCCTGGCTGATCTTCTGGATTCTTCAATGTTTTGTCCAAATCCGTTCTGAAAAAACGGCCTTTGTCAGCAGCCTGCAATATCAATACGGTATCAATACGGAATCAATACGGATTTCATCCGTAATGATTCCGTATTGATACCGTATTGATATTTGGAGCCCTGGCTGGAATGGGAGGTTGATTTTTTGATTTTTGCGTTTTGGCTGGCTGTTCCCGCAAGGCCTGGATTCAGGGACCCCGGAAACCAGGCCTCATGGTCAATGCCTTCAGAGATTGCCAGAACAAACTCGGTTCGTATCGGCGCTGCTGGTCATGCCTGGTTCGTTTTCCCAGCCAGGACGCTTGCTGACAACAGCGGATACTACTGGGAAGCGGAGCGGATGATCTGAGGCAGGTCGGCGATCACAGAGTCGAGCAATTCGGGCCGGCTGCCGCCACCCATGGCGGAATCTGGCCGGCCTCCACCCTTTCCTTCCAGCCGGGCGGAAACCGCTTTCACGATGTTTCCGGCGTGGAATTTGGGCCGCAGGGCCTCCCCCACCACGCAGAGCAGGGTCACCTTGCCCGCGGACACGGAGAAGAGCAGAGCGATGGCGTCGGCGGCATGGTCTTTGAGGGAATCGCCCAGTTCGCGAAGTTTGGCGGCATCGGCATCGAGCTTCACGCTGAGCAGCTTGAAATCTCCCAGGTCCAGGGTCCCGCGGATCAGTTCCGCGGCCTCGGCCCCGCACTGTTGGGCGTCCAGCCGTTTGAGCTGCTGTTCCAGTTCCAGCACCCGGTTTTGCAGGGCTTCGAGCTTGGTGTCCAGCATCTTTTCGGGAACGTGGAGCTTTTCGGCCAGCAGGGCCAGATGGTGCTGGAGCCCCAGCACAAACTGTTCCGCGGCACGGCCGGTGAGAGCTTCGATGCGCCTGATCCCGGCGGCGGAAGAGCTTTCGGAGATGATCTTGAAAAAGCCGATTTCCCCGCTGGCGGCGACGTGGGTGCCGCCGCAGAGTTCTTTGGAAAAGCCGGCCACACTCACCACGCGCACCCGCTCGGCGTATTTTTCCCCGAACAGGGCGATCGCGCCTTCAGAGCGGGCCTCGGCGATGCTTTTCACTTCCACCGACACGGGGCGGTTGTCGCGGATGGCGGCGTTGACGATGTTTTCGATGGAATTGGCCTGGGTGGGAGACAGGGCCTGCATGTGAGTGAAATCGAAGCGCAGATGATCAGGGCCCACCAGCGAGCCCTTCTGCTGCACGTGTTCGCCCAAAACGGCGCGCAGGGCTTTGTGGAGCAGATGGGTGGCGGTGTGGTTGCGCATGATGTCCTGGCGCCGGGGCAGATCGATCTCCGCGGTGACGGGATCGTGATTCACGGCCCCGCTGATGAGGGCGCCGATGTGGATGAAACGGTCGTCGTTCTTTTTCACCTGGCTCACCCGCATCTCAAAGCCGGAATTGTGGATGCGGCCGGTGTCGGCCAGCTGGCCCCCGGATTCGGCGTAGAAGGGGCTGCGGTCCAGCTGCAGGTGCAGGAAGCCGTCTTCGCTGACGCGGTAACGCTGGATGTGGGCGGTGGCGGAGTGTTCCTCATAGCCCAGGAACACCGTTGGAGACGAGGGTTCCAGTTCGACCCAATCCGCGGAATCCGCTGCCAGGGAGAATTTGGAGCTTTTCCGGGCCCGGGCGCGCTGGGCTTCCATCTCTTCCTCGAAGCCGCGGGTATCCACCCGGAAATTCTTTTCGGAAGCCAGGATCAGCGTGAGATCGAGCGGAAAGCCGTAGGTGTCGTAAAGCATGAAGGCATCTTTGCCGGGGATGAGGTCGCCGTCGAGGCGGGCGCAGATCTCGTCGAGCTGCTCCAAACCCTTGTCCAGGGCGGCGGTGAAGCGTTCCTCCTCGGCCTTGATCACCATGCGGATATAGGCTTCCTTGCCCGCCAGCTCGGGAAAGTGGTGGCCCATGATGGCGGTAACGCTGTCCACCAGATGGAACATGAAGGGTTCGGCAAAGCCCAGCAGGCGCCCGTGGCGGGCGGCGCGGCGCAGGATGCGGCGCAGAACGTAGCCGCGGCCTTCGTTTGAGGGGAAGCCGCCGTCGGCGAGGGCAAAGCAGAGGCAGCGCACGTGGTCCGCGATCACACGGTGCGAGGTTCCGGTCTCAGGGGTATAAGGCACTCCGCTGAGTTCGGCCACACGCTCGATGATGGGCAGGAAAAGGTCGGTTTCGTAGTTGCTGTGCTTTGACTGCAGCACCTGCACGAGGCGCTCGAAGCCGGCCCCGGTATCCACGTATTTGTTCTTCAGGGGGGTGAGGGAGCGGTCCGCCTCGCGGTTGTACTGGATGAAAACCAGGTTCCAGAGCTCGATGTAGCGGCCGCAGTCGCCGCAGATCTCACAGACGTGGCCTTCCAAGCCCTGTTGGGAACAGTGGTCCGGGCCGCGGTCGATGTGGATCTCGCTGCAGGGTCCGCAGGGGCCGGTATCCCCCATTTCCCAGAAATTGTCCTTGTCGCCCTGATAGGATATGTGGGCGGGATCGATATCGGTGACGGATCTCCAGAGCTCGAAGGCCTCCTGGTCGCTCTCGTGCACCGTGGCGTAAAGCTTGGCCTTGGGCAGTTGCCAGACGCCGGTTAGCAGTTCCCAGGCCCAGAGGATGGCCTCTTTTTTGTAGTAGTCGCCGAAGGACCAGTTGCCCAGCATTTCGAAAAAGGTGTGGTGATAGCCGTCCCGGCCCACTTCCTCGAGGTCGTTGTGTTTGCCGCCGGCGCGGATGCATTTCTGGCTGTTCACCGCGCGTTTGGCCTCGGCATCCTTCAGGCCCAGGAAAACGTTCTTGAACTGGTTCATGCCGGCATTGGCGAACAGCAGGGTGGGATCGTCCTCCGGGATCACGGGCGAGGAGGGGACGAACTGGTGGCCCCGCTCCAGGAAGAAGTCGATGAAGGCCTGGCGGATCTCTTTACTTGTCGGCACTTGGCGTTTCTCCCAGTCCCTCGATCTGGTCATAGTTTTCGATGATCCATTTTTCGGCGCTCCAGGCGGCCACGGCGCCGTCGCTGGTGGCGGTTACAACCTGGCGCAGCACGGTGCTGCGGATGTCGCCGGCGGCGTAGATGCCGGGGACGTTGGTGTGCATGTGGTCGTCGGTGATCACGAAGCCGCCGCCGTCCAGTTTCAGGCGCGATTCAAACAGCTCGCAGTTGGGCAAAATGCCCACGTAGATGAAGATCCCGTCCACGGGAATGAAGGAAATGGCGTTGGTTTTGCGGTTCACCAGCTCCAGCTTTTCGATCTTGCCGTCGCCGTGGATCTCCTGCACCACCGTATCCCAGATGAATTCCATCTTGGGGTTGTTGAAGGCGCGTTCCTGGATGATCTTCTGGGCGCGCAGCTCGTCGCGGCGGTGGATCACGATCACTTTTTTGGCAAAGCGGGTGAGGAAAAGCCCCTCCTCAATGGCGGAATCGCCGCCGCCGACCACGGCCACCACCTTGTCGCGGTAGAGCGCGCCGTCGCAGGTGGCGCAGTAGGAAACGCCGCGGCCGGTGAAGCGCTCTTCTCCGGGCACGTTGAGCAGCCTGGGATGGGCGCCGGTGCAAACTATGAGGGCTTTGGCGCGGTAGCTGTTTTCGCGGGTCTCGATGATCTTGCAAAGCCCTTCCAGGCCAATGGCGGTCACCTCTTCATCGATGAAGCGGGTTTGGAAGCGCTCGGCCTGCTGGCGCATTTTATCGGTGAGGTCAAAGCCGGAAAGCGGCTCGGGAAAGCCGGGATAGTTCTCCACTTCGTCGGTCACGTTGATCTGGCCACCGATGATCCCTTTTTCAAACAGACCGGTCTTGAGTCCGCCGCGGGCCGCGTAGATGGCCGCGCTCAGCCCGGCGGGTCCGCCGCCGATTATCAATACATCGTAGTTCATTTAGTACCTCATTGGTGAAAATTCTCAGATATATACGTGTGTTTTGAACCGCCCTCCTCCGTCAAGAAAATTATCGGGGGCGGCCATCGCCGAAAAGAACTTGACCGAATAGGCGGAGGGAGGTTTTGTGGAAAAAAACACAAATTTGGGAGCAATGGAATGAGCTTGCCGGTTTTGATATGCGAGGCGGCGAAGGCGGGAAGGAAACGCCATTCAGATGCGGCCCCCAGAAGGGGACAGGCATGAATTACCGCGTTTCCGTGCTGCAGTATGAGCCGCGCCTGCTGGACCCGAGGGACAATCTGGAGCGGCTGACGCGGCTGCTGAGCGGATTGGAGACCGATCTGGTGGTGCTGCCGGAGCTTTGCGCCTCCGGATATGTGTTCCTCTCCCGCGAGGAAGTGGCCTCCGTAAGCGAGGAAGTGCCTTCCGGAGCGGCTTTTGGAACCTTCGGCAACTTGGCTCGGGAAAACAAGTTCAGCATCGTGTACGGCTTTGCCGAACGCAGCGGGGACAGGTTTTACAACTCCGCGGCCCTGATCAATCCTGACGGTAGTTACCACGTTTACCGGAAAACCCACCTCTTCAACCGCGAAAAACTCTTTTTCACCCCCGGCGACACCGGCCTCAACGTGTTTGCCGCCAAACAGGATGTGCGGGTGGGGATGATGGTCTGCTTCGACTGGCAGTTTCCCGAAGCGGCGCGGACCCTGGCCCTGAGAGGCGCGCAGATCATCTGCCATCCCTCGAACCTGGTTCTTCCCTGGTGCCAGCAGGCAATGATCACCAGAAGTTTGGAAAACCGGGTCTTTACCATCACCTCGAACCGCACCGGTGAGGAAAGCAATGGGGATGTAAGCCTCGATTTCACCGGCCAGAGCCAGATCCTGGGCACCAAGGGCGAGATCCTTGTCCGGATGAACGAGAGCGAAACCGGGGTGCGCACCTGCGAGATCGACCCGGACCTCGCTCTGGACAAGCAGGTGACGCCGCTGAACAATGCTTTCACTGACCGGCGCCCAGCCCTCTACGAACCATGAATGACGAACTGAAACAGGAAATGGAGCGGCTGCGGGCCGAGATCGAGCGCCACAACCTGCTTTACTACGAGCTGGCCAATCCCTCCATCAGCGATTACGACTACGACCAGCTGGTGCTGCGGCTGAAAGAGCTGGAAGCAAGGCTGGAAGGGGATGAGCGCGGCGAATCGCCCCTGGAGAGGGTGGGCAGCGACCTGCGGCCGGGAGCGGAGACCATTGCCCATCTGCAGAGGATGTACAGCCTGGAAAACAGCTATTCCGCCGAGGAACTGGAGCAGTGGTGCGCCAAACTGGCCTCCGAACTGGGTTTCTTTCCTGACCTGACCACAGAGCTCAAGATCGACGGCTTTTCCATCAACCTCTTTTACGAAGGCGGCGAGTTGCGCTACGCCACCACCCGGGGCGATGGAGTCACCGGCGAGGTTGTGACCACCAACATCCGCACCCTAAGCGCCATTCCAGACAGGATCCGGCACCTCTCCCCCATCGAGATCCGGGGTGAGATCTACATCCCGGTGGCTGATTTTTTGAAGCTCAACGAGGAACGCACCGCCAACGAGGAAAAGCTGTTCGCCAATCCCCGCAACGCCGCGGCCGGCTCCATCAAGCTCAAGGACCCCGGAGAGGTGAAAAAGCGCCATCTGAACGCCATCTTTTACAGCGTGGGCCACAGCCCGGGGCTGCCCGCGCAAAGGCAATCCGAACTGCTGGCCTGGCTGGCTGGGCTGGGATTTCCCACGGCAGGCCAGTTCAGGGTTTGCGCCAGTTATGCCGAGGTGAGGGAATTTTGCGATCGCTGGGAAAATGAGCGTTACAGCCTGCCCTACGAGATCGACGGAGTGGTGGTGAAGGTGGACGAACTGGCGCTGCAAAAGCGTTTGGGCTACACCGCTAAAAGCCCCAAATGGGCGGTGGCCTTCAAATTCAAACCGGAGGAAAAGGAAACCCGCCTGCTGGAGGTGCAATACCAGGTGGGACGCACCGGCGCGGTGACCCCGGTGGCCATTCTGGAGCCGGTTTACATCTCCGGCAGCACCGTCTCGCGCGCCACTTTGCACAACGAGGATGAGATCAAACGGCTGGACCTCCATCTGGGAGATGCCGTACGCATCATCAAATCCGGCGAGATCATTCCCAAGATCCTGGAAGCCGTAGCGGCCAATAGGCCTCCAAACGCCTTTCCGGTGGGCTTTCCCGACAACTGCCCGGTCTGCGCCAGCCGGCTCGAGCGGGACGAGGAAGGCGCCATCAGCTATTGCCCGAACGCTTCCTGCCCCGCCCAGTTGCAGCGCCGCATCGAGCACTTTGCCTCCCGCGACGCCATGGACATCGGCGGCCTGGGCGCCAGCCTGATCGCCAGAATGCTGGAGAAAGAAATGATCAGAGGGCTGGAGGACATCTTTCAGCTGGATTATGAGGCTCTCGCCCAGCTGGACCGCTTTGGCGCTAAATCCGCCGCCAACCTCAAAAACTCCATCGAGGCCAGTAAAACCAGGAATTTCGATCGGCTGCTCTTCGCCCTCGGCATCCGCTATGTGGGCTCCGTCACGGCGCGCCATCTGGCAGAGTATTTTGGCAATATCGACGCACTGCTGCGGGCCGGCGAGGACACCCTGGCCCAGGTGCCGGAAGTTGGGGCCAAGATCGCCCTCGCGCTCAAAGCCTGGTCCGGCAACCCCGCCAATCTGGAGCTGGTGCAAAAACTGCGTGCCCAGGGCCTGCGCTTCAGTTTCGAGCAGCGGCGCGAGTCGGAAAGCCTGGCCGGCAAGACCTTTCTGCTTACGGGCAGCCTGGAAAACCACGACCGCAAGGCCATGGAAGAAATCATCCGCAGCCACGGCGGCCGCATCGTGAGCGGCGTGAGCGCCGGCCTGGACTATCTGGTGGTGGGCGCCAAACCCGGCTCCAAACTGGCCAAGGCCCAGAAGATACCCTCCATCCAAATCATCAGTGAAAACGAACTCCTGGAGCTGATCGGCCGATGAAGATCCTCTCGCGCTACATTCTTCGGGAACATGTCGCGCCATTTTTCCTGTCGCTGCTGGTGGTCACCTTCGTGCTGCTGATCGACCGCGTGATCGATCTGCTGGACCTGATCATCGAGAAGAAGCTGGACGCCAACACGGTGCTGCAGCTCTTCGGGCTTTCCTTGCCCTACATGGTCGCGCTTTCCATCCCCATGGCCGTGCTGGTGGCCACCATCCTGGCTTTCGGGCGCATGACCGTGGACCGCGAAACCATTGCCATGAAATCCAGCGGCATCAATCTCTACCGCCTGCTGGGGCCGCTGATGCTCACAGCCCTGCTGCTCACCGGGGTGATGGCCTGGTTCAACCACTATTTTCTGCCCAACGCCAACCACAAGCTGAAGAACCTCACCGTCAAGATCGCCTACTACCGGCCCATGACCATCATCAAACCCAACGCCTTCACCACCCTCACGGATTACACCATCTTCGTGAAGGACAACCAGAACAACGAGCTGCGCGACGTGCTGATCTACGACCGCAGCCAGACCAAGCTGCCCCGCGTGATCATGGCCGAAACCGGCGAGGTGGTGCAGCTGGACAACGGCAACAGCCTCCAGATCATCCTCCACAGCGGCGAAATGCACGAACGCAACGAACGGGAACAGGGCAAATACCAGCTGCGGCGCTTCGAAACCTTTTCCGTGTATATCAGGGACCTGGCCACAAACCTGGATTTCGCGGACAGCGCTTACCGCAGCGACCGGGAAATGACCTATCCCCAGCTGATGGCGGGCATCCGGGCCAAATCGTCCGAGCTGGCGGACAAAGACAGGGAACTGGGCAACCTGTCCCGGCGCCTGCAAGAGCTGGAAGGCAGGCCCAAAGACTACGCCAGCGGCGTGGAACAGAGGCGCCTGGGCATCATGAAGACCCAGGCGGAGGACCAACAGAGGCAGATCAACGAAAACCTGCGCTCGCTGCAGGTGGAGTACCACAAGAAATTCGCCCTCTCCTTCGCCATCGTCATCTTTGTGCTGGTGGGCATCCCCCTGGGCCTGATGACCCGCACCAGCGGCATCGGCATGGCCTTTTCGGTGTCCAGCGTGATCTTCCTCATCTACTACGTGGCCCTCACCGGCGGAGAAGAGCTGGCGGACCGCGCCCTGATGAGCCCCTTCCTTTCCATGTGGCTCACCAACATCGTGTTCATTGTCCTGGGGGCCCTGCTCATCTTCCTTTCCCTGCGGGAAAAACACCTTGTCAACCTCAACCTGCTCAGCTGGCGGCTTTCCCACCGCAAGGTGAAGCTGCAAAACGCTCCCGACGAGCTGATCCACTGAGGCGAACATGCGCGTGCTCGACCGTTATTTGATCCGGGAATTCCTGAAGACCTATCTGATCGTCTTCCTCTCCTTCTCCGTGGTCTTCATCGTCATCGACGTGATCGACAACCTTGCCCCCCTCATGCGCAGCGGCGCCACGCTCCAGCTGGCCATCCTGTATTATCTGCTGCGCCTGCCCTATCTGATCGTGCTCACCTCTCCCGTCACAATGCTCATCACAGGGCTGTTCCTGATGAATTCCCTGGCCAGGCACAACGAAAGCGTGGCCATCCGCGCCGCCGGGGTTAGCGTCACCCGCGCGATGCTGCCCCTCTTTGCCCTGGGCCTGCTGATCAGCCTCGGAGTGGCGGTCTTTGGGGAATATGTGCTGCCCTGGGCGGAAAAAACGCGCAACTACGTTTACGACGTGAAGATCCAGGGCGCGCAGGCGGAGGACAACCTGCTCAAGGCCAGGGTGCACTATCAGGGCACTAAAAACGACTTTTACTATTTCGCCTTCTTCGATGGCTATCAAAACACCATCCGCGTGATCGACCTCACCAAGCTCGACCCCAAGGACAAAGAGATCGCCGAGCGGGTGACGGCCTCCTCCGCCGTTTGGCAGAAAGACCGCTGGCTGCTGCAGGATTGCGAGATCCGGCGCTTCGACAAAGGCAAACAGACCTACCACGCCTATTACCCCAGCACCACCCTGCCCCTGCTGGAGGTGAAGCCCGAGGATTTCGTGCGCATCACCAAAAAAACGCTCTCCCTCACCTTCCCCGAGCTGCGGGACTACATCGCCCGGCTGAACAAGATGGGCGAGCCCGCCAACCGCGAGACGGTGGACCTGCACATGAAGCTGGCCTTCCCCCTCACGAACCTGATCGTGATCTTCTTCTTCATCCCCGTGGCCACTTCCAACACCCGCTCCAAAAGCCGCGGCCTGGTGTTCCTGCTGGGCCTGGTGGTCTGCTTCCTCTACCTGATCATGGTGCGCGTGGTGCAAAGCCTGGGCTACAGCGGCGTCATCCCGCCCGTCTGGGCCGCCTGGCTGCCCAATTTGTTCTTCACTTTGCTGGGCCTGGCCTTCCTCCGCAAAGCCGAGATCTAAAAAAAACCTTGTAGAAAAACAGCCTCTGAAAATATTGGCTTTTCAAACCGAATTTTACCCATCATGGGAGGAGATAAATGCTCGACAGCCTTAGAAAAAACCAAAAAATGATCGTTTACATCGTGGCCGCGGCCTTCATCCTCAGCCTGGGTGCCGGCGGCATCTTCGGCGGGGAACAGCTGATGGAATCGTTCCGAGGAAAATACCTGGGCAAGGTGAACGGAACCACGATCAGCCCGCAGGAATTCAACGCCAAGGTCCAGGAAGTGGTCCAGCGCTATGAGAATCAGGGCCAGACCGTGGACGAGACCATGATGACCTATGTTTACAACACTGCCTGGCAGGAGCTTGTGGACAACGCCATCTGGCAGCAGCAGATCAAGAAACACAAGATCAAGGTTTCCGAAACCGAGATCAAGAACGCCATGGAAAACGAGATCCCGCCGGAACTGCAGCAAAACCCCAACCTGCAAACCAACGGCAGGTTCGACAAGAGCAAATACTTCGCGGCCCTGAACAACAACTACGAGCTCCGCGCCGCCATGTATCAGAGCATGCAGGAATATCTGCCCAAAAAGAAGCTGCAGGACAAGATCCGCAAAGAAGCCAAGATCACCGCCGACAGCCTCAAGGCCGAATACATCAAGGATTCGGACAGCGTAACCGGCAAGGCCGTCTGGTTCGATTTCAACCTGGCCGACAGCTCCGCGGTGAAGGTTACCGACGCCGAGGTGAAAAAATATTACGAAGCCAACAAGGACAAGGAATTCAAGAAAGGCCCCGCCTCGCGCCTCAAATACGTCACCATCCCCATCAAACCCTCCGACCAGGATTACAACGACGTGAAGCTGGAGATCGATGAGATCTACAACCGGCTGGTGCGCGACGCCCAGAATTTCGCCGACCTGGCCCTCGAATATTCCGAGGACCCCGGCTCTGCCGAAAGGGGCGGCTCCCTGGGCAGGTTCAAGCGCGGCCAGATGGTCCCCGAATTCGATAAGGTGGCCTTTGCCCTCAAGGCCGGCCAGATCTCCAAGCCCTTCAAAACCCAGTTCGGCTGGCACATCGTTCGCTGCGACACCATCTTCCCCGCCCCGGCCGGACAGGAAGAGCTTTCCGCCAGCCACATCCTCTTCAAGGTGAACACCACCGAATCCACCCGCAACGACCTGCGGGACCAGGCCAAAGACGCCGCCAAACTGATCTCCAAACAGGGCATCGACAAGGCGGCCAAAGCACTGAAGCTGGAAGTAACCACTTCGCGCTGGCTGGCCCACGACAATCCCCAGATGGAAGGTTTCGGCGAGCACGGAGGCCTCTACCAGTTCATGAAATCCAAAAAGGCCGGCAAGGTCTCCGATCCCTATCTGATGAAGATCAACGGCGAAGACAGCTATGTGATCGCCCAGATCACCGACAACAAGAAAGTCTATTACGAGGATTTCGCCGAGAAAAAACTCCAGATCAAATTCGACCTCGAGAAGCAGAAAAAGATCGCCCACGTGAAGGCCAAGGCCGAAAACTTCGTGAAGCGCGTGGCCAAGGAAAACTACCTCACCGCCGCCGTGCAGGAAGGCTGGAAAGTGATCGACCTGAAAGACCACAAAGCCAAATCCCGCCTGGCCGCTCCCGTGAACGCCCAGATGGACGATTTCGACAAAGCCGCCCTCGCCCTCAATTCCGGGGCCTGGTCAACCCTCATCACCACCAAGGAAGGCCCCTTCCTCATCCTGGCCGAAAGCCGCAACAAACCGAACCTGCAGGCCTTCGACAAAGCCAAGCAGGAAGAGCTCCGCGACAGGCTGGAAGAAGCCGCCTTCAACCGTTGGTTCCAGCAGCTCCGCAAGGATGCCAAGATAGTTGACAACAGGTATATATACGGTTATTAAAAGCCCATGAGCAAGTTGATGACCGGCGTTAGCGGGGTCCGGGGAGTCTTTGGCGACACCCTGGGCCCCGAAGTCGTTCTGCGCTACGCGGCACGCTTCGGAAGCTTCATTTCCCAAAATTCTCTCTCCCCCGCCCGCGGCTCCAAACCCAGGATCGTGGTGGGCAGGGATTCCCGCACCACCGGCGTGGCCATGCTGAACTCTGTGACGGCCGCCCTGCTCAGCGTGGGCTGCGACGTTATCGACCTGGGCATCGTGGCCACCCCCACCGTGCTTTTGAATGTGCTGAAACACTCCGCCCAAGGCGGGATCAGCATCACCGCCTCCCACAACCCCCCTCAGTGGAACGCCCTCAAATTCGTGGACGGCGACGGCATGTTCCTGGCCGCCGAAAAAGCCGCCGCTTTCCTGAGCTCGGTGGCGGAACCTGTGGCTTGGAACGGCTGGCAGGACATGGGCCTGCTGAGCGGGGACACGCAGGGCACCGCCCATCACCTGGACAAGGTTTTGGGCATTCCCTGGCTGGATCTGGACCGGATCCGCGCCCGCAAATTCAAGGTTGTCATCGATTCCGTGAACGGAGCCGGCGGCCTCATTTCGCCCCTGCTGCTCAAAGCCCTGGGCTGCGAGGTCATCGCCATCAATTCCGCCCCCACCGGCGTTTTCGCCCATCCCGCCGAACCCCTGAACGCGAACCTGGCCCAGCTCGAGGAAGAGGTTCGCAAAAACAGGGCCGACCTCGGCTTCGCCACCGATCCCGACGTGGACCGCCTGTCCATCGTGGACGAACATGGCGCTTGCATCGGTGAGGAATACTCCGTGGCCCTCGCGGAACTCTTCATCCTGCCCAAAAACCCCGGCCCCATCGTTGTCAACCTTTCCTCCTCCATGCTTTCAGACCACATTGCCACCCGTTTCGGAGTGCAGGTCCACCGCGCCAAAGTGGGCGAGATCAACGTGGGCAAGCTCATGCGGGAACTGAAGTCCCCCGTGGGCGGCGAAGGCAACGGCGGCATCATCTGCCCCGAAGTGAACTACACCCGCGACGCCGTCGCCGGCATGGCCCTCATCCTCGGTTTGCTGGCCGAAAGCGGCAAAACCGTTTCCCAAATGGTGGATGATCTGCCCCGCTTCTACTTTGCCAAAGGCAGGCTTGAACTGCCGCCTGAACGCATGGACGCGGCCATGGCCAGCCTCCCCGGCCTTTTGGCAGCCTACGAACTCGACCAGCGCGACGGCGTCAAAGCCACCGCCCCGGACCACTGGATCCACGTGCGCAAAAGCGGCACCGAACCCATCATCCGGATCTACGTGGAAAGCCCCTCCCTGGAACGCTCCACCCAACTCTGCCAGGACCTCATCGCCAAACTCAGCGTTTAATAAGTTACTCCCGGCCGGGGATCCTTTCCCAAACCAAGCCCAACCCACGCGTCATTCAAAAAAACCATACTGGAGTCGAACCTTGCTCGAGTTAAGCGAGTCACGAGCATCGACTGCAGCAGAACATCCCCCTCCCTTCCCTAAACCCACGTCATTCCGGACGCAGGTGCTTCAGCGCCGGAGATCCGTCGGGGGCCCCAGTCGCTGGCGCGACTACCCCGGAATGACACTCTGGGACTTGGTGGGGGATGGTTTCTGGATTCGATTCACCCCACCGGCCAACAAGTTGTCCGGCGAGGACCCCGACGGGTGAAGACCGGAATGACGTGCGTTTGCGGCGTGGCGGAGGATGTTTAAATCCGTAAATCCGTGCAATCCGTGAATCCGTATGAAAATGCGAGTACCTAGCCGGAACATTGCCCCGCCTGCTGGGCCGGAACATCACCCTGCCTGCCCGGCCGCGGACTTTTTCATTGACAGAAGGCAGGCGTGGAAAGAAGAGGATACCAGTGTGGAAGCGCCGTAAGCGCTTCTCACGGCTACAAACACCAGGGAAGGCCACAATGCCAAAAAGCAAAACCCAGATAAGGCGCAGGATCGTTCAGACAGCCAGTTTGGCGCTGGCGCTGGGGTTTCTCGCGCTGGTGGTTTGGGGTGGAAAACACAGCATCCATGAGGCCTGCCCCTACGCGCTGGTCTGTTTCGGGCTCAGCGGGGGAACCTTTTTACGGCTGGGCGGCTGGGCGATGGCGGGGGCCATCGTTTTCGGCTTTGCCGTGCTGGTTTACACCATGTTTCAGGGACGCCAGTTCTGCGCCTGGCTGTGTCCGCTGGGAACAGCGCAGGAACTGCTGTATTCCCTGCGGGGAAAACGCCACCGGATGAAGCACAGAACCCCTTTTTACGCGGAACGCCGGCTGGCCTGGCTGAAATATCCGATCCTGCTGGTGACCGCAGCCCTCACGCTGCTGGGCCTGAATTATCTCTTCATCCGGCTCTGTCCCTTTTACTCGCTTTCCCTGCTGCCGAAGCTGATCGCCCCGGGCCTGGCCGTTTTGGGCGCGGTGCTTCTGAGATCCCTCTTCGGAGAGCGGGAATGGTGCCGCTTTCTCTGTCCCTACGCCGCTTTGATGAATGTTTTCCAGTGGCTGGGGGAAGCGGTGGGGATCCGGCGCAAAAAGATCAGGAGAAACCTGGAACGCTGCACCGACTGCGGTTTGTGCTCGCTGAACTGCCCCATGAACATCAACATCGCCGCACAGGAATACGTGCAGGACCGCAATTGCATCCACTGCGGCATCTGCGCCGAGAGCTGCCCCAAACCCGGCACCTGCTGCGAGGAGCGCGAATGAAAAACATTGCCGTGATCATCATCACCAGCCTGCTTGTGGCCGTGATCGCCCTGCAGATCCTGGCCGCGTTGAACATCTTTCCCCGGCAGGAGCAGGTGGAGGTCTGCCCTGTGGACGCCATTTCCATGCAGGGCGGAAAAGCAGTGATAGACAGGAAAAAATGCATCGGCTGCCGGCGCTGCGTGGCGGGGATCTGCCCTCCCGTGGAAATTGTGCGGGATACGGTCTTCGTTTCTGCTGCTCCCGCGGCCACCCTGAAAACCGAAAAACAACCTTCAGCCCCGCCCGCTGCCAAACCCGCAAAAGCCCCCCTAGAGTCAAGCACTCCCAACCAGACTGGATACCGGGTGAACGCTGAAAAGTGCATCGGCTGCGGCCTCTGCACCATCTATTGCCCCACCGGCGCGATCAAGATGGTGAACGACAAGGCGGTGATCGACCCCGCCAAATGCATCAACTGCGGCCTCTGCAAAAACGGCAACAACGCGGAATTCAAGGGTTGCCCGGTGAAAGCCATCTCCGGGCCGTGAACAGGCAACCAGAACCACTCATCCACCTGCCCCGAACGCGCGTCATTCCGGACCCGACTGCGTCGTCCCGGAATGACGGAACGTTGTTAGATAAGGGAGTGGCCTTCCGGGCTTTCCGAAATAAAAAAGACAAACCCCTGCGGGGTTTCGCAAACGGGGACGTTTGCGGCTCCTGTAACGCGGCGGACGTTTGCAGCTCCTGTAACACGGCGGACGTTTGCGGCTCCTGTGCCCCCAGTTCAGATTGCAGTTGACCAAAACCGCCCCCCCAATAAAATGAGAAAAAACAAAATACAAACATGGAGGAAATCATGAGAAAGACCGTTGTGGTAAGTGCCAAACGGACTCCCATCGGAAGTTTCGGAGGAGTGTTCAAGGACGTGTCGGCAGTGGAATTGGGCGTGGCCGTGATGAAAGCCATCTTCGCGGAAACCGGCCTGATCGGCGAGCAGATCGACGAGGTGATCCTCGGCAACGTTTGCGGCGCCGGGCACGGACAGAACATCGCCCGCCAGGTGGCCATCAAAAGCGGCGTGCCGGACCATACACCAGCCTATACCGTGAACAAGGTTTGCGGCTCGGGCATGAAAAGCGTCACCCTGGGCGCGCTGATGATCGGCGCCGGTGAAGCGGACATCGTGGTGGCCGGCGGCACCGAAAACATGAGCCAGATCCCCTATGTGTCGATGGACACCCGCTGGGGCGGCAAAATGGGCGACAAAACCCTCACCGACCTGATGATCCGCGACGGTTTGAGCGACATTTTCAACAACTTCCACATGGGCGTGACGGCGGAAAACCTGGCCGAAAAATACCAGATCAGCCGCGAAGAACAGGACCTCTTCTCCACGGCCAGCCAGAACAAAACCGAGATCGCCATCAACACAGGCCGCTTCCGGGATGAGATCGTGCCGATCATCATTCCCCAGCGCAAAGGCGATCCCCTGGTGATCGACACCGACGAATTCCCCCGCAAAGGTGTCACCGTTGAAGCCCTGGCCAAGCTGCGTCCCGCCTTCAAGGCCGACGGCAGCGTGACCGCCGGCAACTCCTCCGGGATCAACGACGGCGCGGCCCTGCTGCTGCTGATGAGCGAAGAGAAAGCCCGGGAACTGGATCTGCCCATCCTCGCCACCCTGGTTGGCAACGCCTCCGGGGGCGTGGACCCCGCCATCATGGGCTACGGCCCGGTGCCGGCGATCAAAAAGCTGCTGGCCAATACCGGCTGGAACCTAAAAGACATCGAACTGGCCGAGCTAAACGAAGCCTTCGCCGCGCAATCCCTGGCCGTGTTCAAAGGCCTGGAACTGGAAGGCGTGGGCAAACTCGATCTGGCCAAGGTGAACGTGAACGGCGGCGCCATCGCGCTGGGCCATCCCATCGGCTCCAGCGGCGCCCGCATCATCGTCACCCTGCTGCACGAGATGCGCAAACGCGAGCTCAGCAAAGGCCTGGCCGCGCTCTGCATCGGCGGCGGCATGGGCATCGCCTCCCTCTGGGAAAGGGGAAACTGACATGGCCGGCAAGCTGAAACTGGACAAAAGCATGGCCCTCTACGCCGAGGCGCAAACCCTGGTGCCCGGAGGCGTGGCCGGCATCCGCAGACCCTACAACTTCGTTGAGGGCGAATACCCCATCTTCTTCGACGAGGGCAAAGGCGGACGCATCCGCGACGTGGACGGCAACGAATACATCGACTACCTCTGCGCCTACGGCCCCATCATCATCGGCTACCGCGAGGAAGAGATCGACAACGCGGTGATCGAACAGATCAAAAACAAAGGCTTCTGCTTCTCGCTCACCCAGGCCACCCAAAACCTGCTGGTGCGCAAGCTGCAAGAAGTGATCCCCTGCTGCGACATGGCCGCGATCGTGAAGACCGGCAGCGACGCCACCACCATCGCCATCCGCGTGGCCAGGGCCCACACCGGCAAGCTGAAAGTGGCCCGCTGCGGCTACCACGGCTGGCACGACTGGTGCGTGGAAGTGAAAGGCGGCATCCCGCCAAAATTCTATGAAGACATCATCGAATTCCACTACAACGACCTCGACCAGCTGGAAGACATCCTGAAAGCCAACGCCAACGACATGGCCGCGATCATCGTGACCCCGGTGGGCCATCCCCTGGGGGCGGAAGTGCAGATGCCCAAGCCGGGTTATCTGGAAGGCGTGCGCAGGCTGGCCGACCAGTATGGCTGCGTGCTGATCTTCGACGAGATCCGCAGCGGCTTCCGCTGTTCCCTGGGCGGCGCGCAGGAATATTTCGGCGTAACGCCGGACCTGGCCACCTTCGGCAAGGCGATGGCCAACGGCTATCCGATCGCCGCGCTGGTGGGCAAACGCGAGATCATGGGCGTCCTCAGCAAAGAGGTCTTCCTCTCCTCCACCTTCTTCCCCAATTCCGACGCCCAGGTGGCGGCCCTGAAAACCATCGAGATCCTCCAGCGCGATCAGGTGCTGGACGCGGTGGCCGCCAAGGGCAGGAAGTTCGGCGAGGATGTGGAGAAAGTGTTGGCGGAATCAGGCATTCCGGCCCGCTTCTCCGGTTCGCCCTGGATGCCCTTCATCACCTTCCCCAAGGACGCCACCGGCCTCTATAAAAAGCTGCGGGTGGAATTCTACACCCAGCTCATCCGCCGGGGCGTGTTCCTGCAACCCTACCATCACGGCTACATCTGCCACCGCCACACCGACGCGGACCTGGCCTTCACGGTGCAGGCCATCAAAGAATCGCTGGCCGAGCTGAACAAGCTGGCCTGACCATAAAACACCGCCTGCCGGGATTGGCCCCCAAAGCCAGCCCCGGCGGGCCAAACTTCACCGAGGACCAATGGCAAAATACATTTTCGTGATGGGCGGCGTGCTATCCTCACTGGGCAAGGGCATCGCCACCGCGTCGATAGGTTTGTTGCTCAAATCCATGGGCTACCGCGTGGTGACCCAAAAATTCGATCCCTACCTGAACGTTGACCCCGGCACGATGAGCCCCTTCCAGCACGGAGAGGTGTTCGTTACCGACGACGGCGCCGAGACCGACCTCGACCTCGGCCACTATGAGCGCTTTGTGGATGAGGCGCTCACCCGCCGCTCCAGCTGTTCCGCCGGCCAGATCTACGAAACGGTGCTCCAAAACGAAAGGAAGGGCGTGTATCTGGGCAAGACGGTGCAGGTGATCCCGCACGTGACGGACGAGATCAAGCGCCGGATCAAAGAGCTGGACGCCGATTACGACATCATCATCACCGAGATCGGCGGCACCGTCGGCGACATCGAAAGCCTGCCCTTTCTGGAGGCCGTGCGCCAGCTGCGGCTGGACCTTGGCCTGCAAAACACCCTCTACGTGATGCTCACCTATATCCCTTACATCCACGCCGCGGGCGAGCTGAAGACCAAGCCCTCCCAACACAGCGCCTACAAACTCCGCGAGATCGGCATCCAGCCGGAAATCCTGCTCTGCCGCTCGGAAAAACCCTTTGAAAACGAGATCTACGACAAAATCGCCCTCTTCACCAACGTTCCCCGCGCCAACGTGATCAACGCCATCGACGTGAAAAGCGTTTACGAATGCCCCATCACCTTCAAGAATGCCGATCTGCACAAGATCATCTGCCGCCACTTCGGATTGGACTGCAAGCCCCTGCGCCTGCGCGAATGGAACAGATTCCTGCAAAACAGCACCAGTTGGGAACACAAGGTCACCATCGCCGTCTGCGGCAAATACGTGAAGCACCAGGACGCCTACAAAAGCGTGGAGGAAGCACTGTTTCACGCCGCGGCCTTTCACCGCATGAAGCTGCAGGTGAAGTGGGTGGATTCAGAGCAGAAATTCAAGCCCTCCTCCCTGGCGAAAATACTCAAAGACGCGGACGGGATCCTGATCCCCGGAGGATTTGGGGTGCGGGGGATCGAGGGCAAGATCGCTATCGCCGAGTACGCGCGCACGCGCAATATCCCCTTCCTGGGCATTTGCCTGGGCATGCAGGTGGCCGTGATCGAATTTGCCCGCCACGTTTGCCACCTCAAAGACGCCAACAGCACGGAATTCATCGCGGACACGCCCCACCCGGTGATCCACCTGATGGAAGACCAGCTCTACCAGAAGATGGTGGGCGGCACCATGCGCCTGGGGGCCTTTCCCTGCAAGCTGGAGCCGGGGTCGCTGGCCAGAAAGGTGTACGGCAGTGCCAAGATCAGCGAAAGACACCGCCACCGCTTTGAATTCAACAACGCCTACCGGGACAAGCTAACCGCCAAAGGCATGAAGTTGAGCGGCTTTTCGCCCGACGGACTGCTGGTGGAGATAGTGGAGCTGCCCGAGAAGGATTTTTACCTCGGCGTGCAGTTCCATCCGGAATTCAAATCGCGTCCGAACAAGGCCCATCCCCTCTTCCGGGATTTTTTCCGCGCCGCCCACCTCTTTTCTTCCGGCAGGTCCAAACAATAGACCGGTAAAGACTTCCGCCTCAACTGTGTAATTATTTCCACAAATCTGTGGCAATTTGGACATATTATGCCTTGACCCGCTGCCCGGCATTCACAAGGATGGCCTTGGTTAAATATATTATGGATCCCAGGCTTGGCTTGGGAAATGGTTTGTTTGTTTATGCGCGAATTGCTGCCTCCGCCCCTGGCCCGAACCCGCGGCATCTGGTTCATGGCATGGCTGGCCGCCCTCCTGTTGCTGTTGTCAGCCTGTGGGGAGCGTGATGGCGGCGCGGAGGGCAGCGGCAAAACCCTGCCCCAGGCTGAGACGGAGCGGCCCACGGAGCTTTTCAAGCTGCGATACCGGCTGAAATGGCTGCATCAGGCCCAGTTCGCCGGGGCCTACATGGCCAAAGAAAAAGGTTTTTACCAGGACCGGGGGCTGGATGTGGAGATCCTGCCCGGCGGGGGCGACCATCCGCCATATCAGTCGCTGATGGAAGGTTCCACCGACATATCCAACTTCAACCTGATCACCGCCCTCAAGTATTATGACCCCCAAAATCCCATCGTGATGCTGGCCCAGACTTCACAGAAAAACTCCACCCTGCTGGTGGGGAAAAAGAGCTCCGGGATCAGGTCGATAGGAGATCTGCGGGGCAAAAAGATCGGCGTCTGGAGGGACGAGGGCGGCGACCACACCCGCTTCTTTCTGGAAAGCCTGAACCTGGACATCAGAGCGATACCCCTCGACTGGTCTGTGAATCTGCTGCTGGAAGATGCCGTGGACATGATGAACGCCATGACCTACAACGAGTATCACCGCGTGCTGATGTCCGGCCTGGACGAGGATGACCTGGTCGTCTTCGATCTGGCGGACTACAGCTTCGATCTGGTGGACGACGGCATCTACACCACCCAGGCCTTTTTCGACCGACACCCCCGCCAATGCCGCGATTTCACTGCCGCCACCCTCGCCGGCTGGAACTACGCCTTGCAGCATCCCCAGGAAACCCTGGCTGTGGTGCTGCGTTACCTGCGGGAGAGCCACCTGCCCGCCAATCCGGAACATCAGGCCTGGATGCTGGACCACATGCGCTCCCGCGTGCTGGAAGATCCCTCCCGGCTTGGTTTCCTCGATCCCCAGGACTTTGAGCTGGCAACCCGCATCCTGATGGAGCGCGGCATCATCACAAAAGCAGTGGATTACCAAACTTTCTACCCCCATGATCACCAGTAAGAAAACCAGACCCCTGGGGCGCCAGCTCATCTCCTTCATGTTCGTCTTCATGGTGATGCTGTTTTTGCTCACCATTCTCATCACCCGCCACTTGGTTTACAACGTGATGCGCAGCAGCGCCGAAGAAAGCATCAGCAACCTCACCGAGGCCAACGTGCAGATGATCGACAAGAACCTGGCCAACATCATGACCATCGCCCAGGAACTGAGAACGGTGATCAACAACGACATCTACAACCAAGGCCAGCTGGAGCACCACATCCATCACCTGCTGATCGACAGCCCCAGGCTGATCTCGGTTTGCCTGGCCTACGACAGCCCCTCCCCCAAACGCACCCAGACCTTCCTGCTGGAAAACCAGCAGATCCGCAGCATCCCCACGCAAGACAGTGATTACCTTTACAAGGACTGGTTCCAGATCCCCTGGCTGTCGCAGCGGCCCTGGTGGAGTGATCCCTGGTTCGACAGCCTGGGTTCCGGCGAGGGGGTTTGCTCCTATTCCCTGCCGCTCACCATCAAAGGCCAATATCGGGGCATCATCAGGCTGGACACCCCGATGGAAACCCTGCGCCGCATCGTGCAACCCATCCGGGTGAAAAAGACCGGCTATGCCTTCCTGATCTCCAGCAACGGCACCATCGTGGCCCATCCCAGCGATTCCCTGGCCATGAATTACACCGTGTTTGACCTCGCCAACCGTTATGACCGCCAGGACCTTCGCCGCACCAGCAAAAACGCCGTGAGCGGCCAGAGCGGATTCGAGCGCGTCCGCATGGATGAGCCCAACAGGGATACCTGGGTCGCCTTCCGGCCCCTGCCTTCCAATCACTGGAGCATGGTGGTGGTGGTGCCGAACCATGAGGTTTTTGCCGATCTGCGCTATCTCACCATCATCTTCACCATCGCTTCCGTGATGGCCTTTCTGATCCTGGCCGGCACCATCTGGTACCGCACCCACGCCCTGAACCAACCCCTCACGGAACTGGTGGAGGCCATCAAACTGGCCGGGGAAGGTGATCTGCAGCCCGGCCCGGAGATCGCTTCGAATACCTACGAGATCCAGGTGATCGCCGAAAACTTCGCGAAAATGAAGGGCTCCCTCACCGGCTATATCAACAACCTCCAGCAGGTGACCGAGGAAAAGAACAGCATCATGGCCGAAGTTACCTTCGCGTCTGCCATCCAGCGCAACCTCATTCCTAAAAATTCAGACCTCTCCAAGCTCCCGCCCAACCTTAAAACCTTTGGCATCCTGGAACCCGCGGGGGTGATCGGCGGCGACCTCTACGATTATTTCCTCAAGGATGACGGGAACTTCCTCTTCGCCATCGCCGACGTGATCGGAAAAGGCGTGGCCGCCTCCATGACCATGACCATGATGACCACCCTGCTGCGCTCGGTTTCGCCCGTAAAAGACAGTCCGGAGGAAATCCTCCACACCCTGAACACCTTTTTGGTGGGCAACAACCTGGAATCCGACTTTGTGACCATGATCCTCGGGATCATCGATCTCAACAGCGGCAGCTGCGTGTTTTCAAATGCCGGCCACGTGCCCCTCTACCAGCTTTCCGCGCAGGGAGGGTTCCGCAGATTTGCCGCCACCCACTCCACCGCGCTGGGCTTTTTTGACAATATCAAGTTCACTTCCGAGCTTCTGCAGCTCGCTCCGGGTGACAAGATCCTCGTTTTCACCGACGGCGTGACCGAAGCCGTGAACGCCTCTGACAACCTCTTCGGCACTGCCGGGCTGGAAAAAGTGTTGCGCGGCATCGACGGCACTCCTCCTGAAGGGACCGTTCAGGCCGTGATCAGCGCTGTCAACGCTTTCGCCGATCCCCAAAAAAGCCGTGACGACACCACCATCCTGGTGATCGAATATCTGGGTCCGCTGAAAAGCTGACTCCGCCCTTTACCCTCTCACCTTCGCCCCCTGTCCGCCGCCCGCCCAGTTCCCGCATCCCAGGCGGGAAGTCCGCGGGAGGTCCCCTCAATCGGTAAGGCAGGCCTCAATGGAAGTTCTCAGATGGCTGGCGAGGGCGATCTTGTCGGCATAGATGGGATCGTCGGGCTTCACAGGCGGCAGAAGGGTGAAATTCACTTTGGCGGCGTGGATGTTGCCGTCGATCTCCATCATGCGCCAGGTGCCGTCGAGGGCGAAGGGCACAATGGTGGCGCCGGCCATCTGCGCGAGTTTGAGGCTGCCCAGATGGAATTCGCCCACCTTGCCCCGTTCCGCGCGGAGGCCTTCGGGGAAGATGACCATGGGCTGGCCTTCCTTCATCACCTGGGAGGCCGCCTGGAAAACGGTGATGGCCTGGCGGGCGTTGTCGCGGTCCAGAAAGAAGCTCGGCAGCTGGATCATCCACTGCTTGAGCACCGGCACCTTGGCCAGTTCCTGCTTGGCAATGAAGCCCATGGGGCAGCCCGCGAAGCCGACCAGGGTGGGAATGTCGAAGTAGCTTTGGTGGTTGCCGATGAAACAGATTGGTCCACCTGAGGGGATGTTCTCACGGCCGGAAACCTTCACCCGGGTGCCGGTGCTGACCACGGTGAACCAGCCCCAGGCCCTGGCCACCCACCAGCTGTGAACGCGGTGGCGGCTGCTGGAAACGAAAAGTTTGGCGAGCAGGTGCAAGGGCAGGATGATGAGCAGGATCAGCATCACGATGATGAAGAGGGCTTTCCAGAGAAGGCTGGTGATTGTGTTGATCATGGTTTTTCCTTGGTCAATCGAAATTTGTCCATTCCGTCCAGATCTCGTGCAGGGAGGTGATCCAGCCTCCTTTGTCGGTGGCATGGCGCAGCGTGCTCCAGTAAACCCCGGCCCAGAGGGGGAAATCGATGGGGTCGAAAGTCACGTTGTGCCAGAGCAGGGACAAGTGGGACTGATACCTGTCCGCCATGTCGATCAAGCGGCGCAGGGTGACCCCGGCCGCCAGCGGGTTCATGTTCATGGCTTTTTTGGAGTGGAGCGTGGTGTCCATCACGATGAGAGGTATCTCCAGCACGCGGAAAGGCCGGTTCTCCTCGATGTTGAAGGGATGGAAGGGGAAGGAGATGCCGGCGCGGAAACCGATGTTTTCCCAGTAGCCGAGGGTGGAATCGTAGAGGATGCCGGCGTTCTCGAGGATGCGGAAACTCTTTTGATAATCGAAATGGAGATAGTGGGAACGGTATCCCCGCACCTTAAATCCCGAGCGGACCAGCCGGTCCATCTCGGCGCGGAGGACATCCTCGTTGAATGCAGATTCGGGGCTGCCGTGCAATCCCACTTCTTCGCCGGCCAGCAATTCCTTCAGCCGCCTCAGCACCTTGGGGTTGGAGATATAGTTCTGCCGCTTGTCCTCAAAATCGTCCTTGCCAAAGAGAAACCAGGTGGCCTTTACGCCCAGGTTCCTTTCCTTTTGAACGATCCAGCGGATCTGGCGGCGGGGATTGTGGATCAGGTTTTTGTGCAGGGTGTGGCCGAGGATCTTGAAAGTGGCTGTGATGGGGCGTTTGAACCAGGTGCGGAGGTTGTATTTGAGGGTGTCCGCCTGCTGGGTGCCGGCCCAGTAGTTCCAGTAGTCCACGTCGTGGGATAGCGAGATGCAAAAACGGCTGTCCTCGTTCCAAACGATCTCACGGATGAATTGGGGCAGGGCCCGTTCCATGGCGTAGAGCAGCATCTGGCAATAGACGTCGACCACCGGGATGTCCGTGAAATCCCAGCGGTACTGCAGCGATTCCCGGTAATCCACGCGTCCGCGCTGTTCGCCATGGCGGCTGAGGATGTATTCGTGCCAGCAGGTGAGGAAATAGAAGGCGCTGGCCACGATGTCCTTGCGGAAGGACATGGTTTGCGACCCAATGGCAAAGATCGCGCCGGGCTGGGAGAAGAGGAAGGGTATGTATTCCTTCTGATAGAGGCAGAAATCCACCCGGTCCAGGGGATAGAGCTCCAGCTGGCTGAAGAATTCGGGGGTGGCGGGATCGAAGTGGATCTTCACCGGATAGGAGCGTTCGCGGTCCGGCCCGTAATAGAGGTGGACCCCTTCGATCCGCTCTCCGTAAGCGAATTGGGGATGCAGACGCAGGATGTTGCAGAACGTCCTCAGCACGAACTCGGCCTTGGGAATGAAATCCCGCGGCAGATCGAGCAGAATGAGGATGTTCGGAAAGCGGTCCATCAGCTTTGGGCGGGTTTGCGGGCCTTGAGGCCGGGTTTGGCCAGCAACACCATATCCAGCACTTCCTTCACGTTTTCCACCCAGGTGATCTTTATCCCGGCCAGAATATCCGGGGTGAAATCGCTGATGGTTTCCTCGTTTTCACGCGGGAGAATGAGCTGGGTGATGCCGGCGCGTTTGGCGGCCAGCATCTTTTCCTTGAGGCCGCCGATGCCCAGGACCTTGCCGGTGAGGGTTATCTCGCCGGTCATGGCCAGGTCGTGCTTCACCTTGCGCCCCGTGAACAGGGAAGCCAGCGCGGTGGTGAGGGTGATCCCGGCTGAAGGGCCATCCTTGGGCACGGCGCCAGAGGGGAAATGGATGTGAATGTCGAATTTTTCCAGTTCGCGGGGATCGATGCCGTATTTCTGATGATTCGCCTTCAGATGGCTGAGGGCGATCCGGGCCGATTCCTTCATCACTTCGCCCAGCAGGCCGGTGAGGATGATGGCGCCCTTGCCGGGCATGCGGGTGGTTTCGCAAAAGAGGATCTCGCCGCCGTAACTGGTCCAGGCAAGCCCGGTGGCGATGCCCACCTCGGGTTTGCGGTTGGCCAGTTCCAGAGTGTATTTGCGGGGACCCAGGTAATCCTTGATGCCGGCGGCATCGATCACCCGGTCGCGGATGTCGTCTCCGGCCACTTCGCGGGCGATCTTGCGGTAGATGGAACCGATCCGCCTTTGCAGATTGCGCACCCCCGCTTCACGCACGTAATAGCGGATAAGCTCCTGCAGCGCGGATTTGCGGAATGTTATCCTGTGCTCCTTCAGACCGTTGGCGTCCTTTTCCTTGGGGATCAGGTAATGGCGCGCGATCTGCACTTTGTCATTCTCCAGATAGCTGGTGAACTCGATGATCTCCATCCTGTCGCGCAGGGCGGGAGGAATGGTGTCCAGCGAATTGGCGGTGGTGATGAACATCACCTCGGAAAGGTCGAAAGGCAGGTTCAGATAGTTGTCCACAAAGCTGTGATTCTGTTCGGGATCGAGCACTTCCAGCAGGGCGGAGGCGGGGTCGCCGCGGAAATCGCGGCCCAGCTTGTCGATCTCGTCCAGCATGAACACGGGGTTGGCCGTACCCTGGCGCTTGATCTCCATCAGGATCTTGCCGGGCATGGCGCCAATGTAGGTGCGGCGATGCCCGCGGATCTCAGCTTCGTCATGGATGCCGCCCAGGGACATGCGGATGAACTTGCGCTTGAGGGCCCGGGCGACGGATTGCCCGATCGAGGTTTTGCCGGTGCCGGGGGGGCCCACGAAACAGAGGATCGGGCCTTTGAGGCTGCCCTTCAGCTTTTTTACGGCAATGTATTCCAACACCCGTTCCTTGGGCTTGGCCAGGCCATAATGGTCTTGGGTGAGGATCCTGTCGATCCTGGCCAGGTCCAGCCTGTCCTTGCTGTAGGTGGTCCAGGGCATGTTCACGATCCAGTCCAGATAGTTGCGCAGCACGGCGTATTCGCTGGCGGCTGGCTGCATGGTGGCCAGGCGGTCCAGCTCCTCGTAGGCCACCTCCTCCACATAATCCGGCAGCTTGTTTTTTTCGATGAGCTCTTTCCACTTGAGGACCTCTTTGCTCACCTCGTCGCTTTCGCCCAGTTCCTTGCGGATGGCGTCCATCTGCTCACGCAGGTAGTAGCGGCGCTGGTCTTCGCTCATTTCCAGCTGGATGTTGCTGCGGATGGTGTTTTCCAGCCGCATCTGGCGGATCATCTCGGCCAGGCAGTTGTTCAGGTGTTTAAAGCGTTTTTTCAGGTCGATGGTTTCCAGGATGATCTGGCGGTCCTCGATCTGCAGGTCCAGGTTTCCCGCTATGATATCGGCCACGCGGCCGGATTGCTTGATGTTGCTGAGCCCGGCGATCATCTCGTTGTTCAGGATGGTGCTCTCGGAGGCGATCTTTTCCATCAGCTCGATGGCGATAGTGCGGAAAGCATGGATCTCGGTGTCCTCAACCGTTTGCTCGTGCAGGGTTTCCACATCCACCATGATGAAGGGTTCACGCTGCACGGTGCGTTGCAGGCGGATGCGGGATGTTCCCTGCAGAAGCAGGCTTATCGAGCCGTCCTGGTTGCGCAGCATGCGCAGAATGGATACGGCTGTGCCGATCTCGTTCAGGCCGATGTCGCTGGGACCGGTTTTTTCCCGGTCCAGGAAAAAGGCCATGGTTTTATCGTGAGCCAAGGCGTGGTCGATCACCAGCCTGGATTCCTCGTCGGTAACCACCAGCGGCATCAGCAGGTGCGGAAACATCACCACGTTGTTGATGTGCAGCACCGGCAGGGTTCTGGGGATCCGGTTGTTTTGTTCTTCCATGTTGCGCTCCTGATCAATCATTGGTGGAAGCATACCCGGCGGCAGGTGTGGTTTTCAAGGCCGGGATACACAGACAATATAACTCCGCCGGCGCCTCAGGCCAAGATCAGGTAGAGGACCATGTTCATGATCCCAAAGACCAGGTTGATGCCTCCCACAATTTTTAGCAGGGGCACGTAGAGATATTGGCGGAAGTACTTGTAGAAAAATTCCAGTTTGAACTGCTCGTCATAATCGTCGATGCGGTGTTCCACCCGCCACTGCTCCAGCAAGTGGGGCACGGTTTTGCGCAGGATCTTGTCGGCAAGGCCGCGCACGGCGTTGGAAACCGCGTTGCGGAGCTTTTCCTTCAATCCTCCGGGCAGCAGCGGCCAGTCGTCCACGAAGGCGGTTTGCTCCCACACCTTCTGCCGCACCTGCTCTTCCAGGGTGTAAAGGTATCCGGAACTGGCAGCGGGGTCGCCGGCTTGCTCCAGATAATCGTGCAACAGGTCGCGGGCTTTGTTGAACAACCAGTCCCGTTTGCGGACCAGAAAGCCCGGCGTGAGGGGATTTCGAAGTCCAAAGATCTTGCGCTGGGTGGGATTGAACAGAAACCACTTGGCAAAATAGACCAGCAGCAGGCCAACACCGACGTTGAGCACTATGAACAGCAAAGATTTTAGAAACAGCATCGGACCTCCTCAGTCCAGAGACGCAAAAAATCTTGGTTTAAACATGGTTCAGGATATGCCCCATCTTGTTCTTCTTGGTTTGCAGATACTCCAGGTTGGTTTCGCGGGCGGGGATCTCGATCGGCACCCGCTGGGTGATCTGCAGTCCGTATCCCTGCAGACCAACGATCTTCTTGGGGTTGTTGGTGAGCAGGCGGATCTTTTTCAGGCCAAGGTCCTTGAGGATCTGCGCGCCGATCCCGTAATCGCGCAGGTCGGCGGGAAAACCGAGGTCCAGATTGGCTTCCACGGTATCCAAGCCCTCGTCTTGAAGATGGTAAGCCCGCAGCTTGTTCACCAGACCAATGCCCCTCCCTTCCTGGCGCATGTAGAGGATCACGCCGGTGCCTGCCTCGGAGATCAGCTCAAATGAACGTTTTAGCTGTTCGCCGCAGTCGCAGCGCAGGGAATGCAGAGCGTCGCCGGTGAGGCATTCAGAATGCACGCGCACCAGCACTTCCTCTTCCGCTTTGATCTCCCCCATTACAAGGGCAAGGTGATATTCGTCGGACACCGTGCTCACGTAGGTGAGGATGTCGAAATCGCCGTAGGGAGTGGGCAGCTTGGCTTGGGAAACGCATTCCACCAGCTTTTCGCGGTGGCGGCGGTAGCGGATGAGCTCGGCGATGGTGATGATCTTGAGCCCGTGTTTGGCGGCAAAGGGGATCAAATCGTCGAGGCGGGCCATTTCTCCGTCTTCGCGGATGATCTCGCAGATCGCGCCCACCGGAGCCCGGCCAGCCAGCTTGGCCAGATCCACCGCGGCCTCTGTGTGCCCGGCCCGTTTGAGCACGCCTCCGGTTTCGGCCCAGAGGGGAAAGATGTGGCCCGGCCGCATGAAATCCTCGGCCCGGCTGCCGGGTGAGGCCAGGGCGAGAATGGTCTTCGCCCGCTCGGAAGCGGAAATACCTGTGGTGGTGCCTTCCTTCACGTCCACCGGAATGGTGAACTTGGTGCCGTGGCGGTCGGTGCTGTGCCTGGTCATCAGAGGCAGGTCCAGGCGGTTCAGTGCTTCGGCCTCCATGGGCACGCAGAGCAAGCCTTTGCCTTGGGAGATCATGAAATTCACCCGGGCGGGAGTCACGGCATCCGCTGCCATCAGCAGATCGCCTTCATTTTCGCGGTTCTCATCGTCCACCACGATCAGCATTCCGCCTTCCGCTATGGTCCTGATGGCCTCAGCAATGGGGCAGAAAGGTGTATTTTCTTTTAATTCAGTCATTTTTACCATTCTTCGTTGTCGCCCAGGATCGAGAATAAATCCCGGGTATCCGTGTCAATGCCAAAATAATTCTCCAGCCAGGCCAGGGCATAACAAAAATCCTGTGGTGGATCCACCCTGATGTCCAGGGGCCTGCCGGAAATTGGCTGCACAAACTGCAGCCTCCAGGCGTGGAGGGCCTGGCGCATGAGATGCGTGGTGAGCAGTTCCGTCACCTTGCGCTTGAGGTTTTCCGGAACGATGGAATGCACCTGCCGGCGCGTATTGTAGAGCAGGTCGCCCAGCAGGGGCAGGTTGCGTTCCGCGAAATGCACCCTGATCTGATGCATCCGTCCTGTTTCCAGCGCCACCTTCACCAGCGAAAAGCAGTGGAAATACTTGATCACTTTGTATCTGGTAAGCGACCAGCGCCCTTCCGGCGTCACGCACATCTTGCGCGGATTGCTGAGGCTGCGGCCGATGTTGCTTTCGATGATGTCCTCGGCAGGGTCCGGAATCCCGCAGGTGATGGCCAGATAGGTCTTTTTCACCTGGCGGCGGGCAAACATGTCGTTAAGCGCTCTCTGCACGGGATCGTTCTTAGCAATGATCATCAGCCCCGAGGTGCCGCGATCGAGCCGGTGCACGATGCCGGGACGGTTGGCCTCGCGCCCGCTGGAAAGGTCTTCCCGCCAGCGGAACAGGATGGCGTTCACCAGCGTCTGGTCGGAAGCTCCGTAGCCAGGATGCACGATCATGCCGGCCGGTTTGTTGATCACAGCCAGGTCGTCGTCCTCATAAACCACGTCCAGGGGTATGTTCTGCGGCACCACCTCGCTGGTTTCCAAATCTGGAAGTGAAACGTCCACCACATCGCCATTGCTGAGCAAAAAACTCTTTTTCACCGGGATGTTGTTCACCAGCACGCGGTCTTCCTCGATCAGCTTCTCGATGAAGCTGCGGCTGTATAGTTCCTGAACCCGCAGGTCCACCAGATACTTGTCCAGCCTGATGCTGTCTTCCCTGTCGTAAACGACCTTGATCCTGTTACGCATGCTCCGTGAAGGCCAGAGTGTAAACTCCGCCGATCGATTCTCCTTTGCCATTGCGCACGATCGATCCGTTCAGCAGCACCTGCCGCTGGTAACTGGTGTCCGGGATCCTGTTGTCGTATAGGTTGTCGCCTTGGCGAAGCGAGTCGAATATCTTTTGGAAGATCCGCTGGTCGAAATCGCTTTTGAGATTCAGCTCGCGGATGTTCCTGCTTTCGTTGAGCAGGGGATAGCGGCGGCGCAGGGCGTCGTTGCAGTAGCTGATGTCGCCGTTGTTGAGGGCGATCACCACACCCAGGGGCAGGATGTTGATAAGCTGTTTGATGCGCTGGTCGTGCTCGTAGATCTTGTTTTCCTTGGCCTGGTCGAAACCGTGGATGCTGCGCAGCATCGATTTGATGCCTTCCAGCAGGCTCTGCATGTCCTTGTCGTCGGCATTGGCGGCGATCTCGCCGTCGATATCGATCTCGTAGTTGCCATGGGCGATCTCGGATACGATCTTGCCCGTGTGTCCCAGCGACCTCTTCAGCATCACCGGAATCAGGTTGTAGATCACGATCGTGTAAATGAAGATCACCAGCACCGAAACAATCAAGGTGGTCTGCAGATCGTTCACGAGCGAGTTCAAGTCGCGGCTGCGGCCAAGGATCACCAGCATGACCACCGTTTCCAGCAGCACCAGCCCCAGCAGGATCGCCAGAGCGAGGTGATAACGTTTGATCAGGGACTTTTTCATAACAGGTCCTTCCGGTTGGCCACATCGCGGATCAGGCGGTCGATGGCTTCTTTTCTGCCCATCAGCATCAGCACGTCACCTTCGTTGATGGTGTCGTTGGCGCCGGGCATGTCGTTCAGCCGCTGTTCCACAATGTTTTTGCCTTCATCAGTCACCGCGAGGTAGTTGTATTTGATGGCGATCACATTGATCCCGCGTCCGGTGGGCAAGGCCAATTCCTGCAGGGTTTTACCCACAAATTCCTGAGGCGCCACCAGTTCGATCACCACGTGGCCGCTGGTGAGGTTGTAGTATTCCAGGATGTGCTTCGAGATCAGGGTGTTCGCCAGCTGCGATCCCACCGTCTCTTCCGGCAGGATGGTGCGTTTTACGCCTATCAGTTCAAGGATGCGGCCGTGCAGGTGGTTTTCTATCTTGGCGTAGATGATGCCCACACCGATCTTTTTGAGGATCGCGCAGCTGAGGATGGATTCCTGGATGTTGCTGCCGATGGCCATGATCACGGCGTCAACTTCGTTCAGATTCATGTCCCGCAGGGTGTTTTCATCCGTGGAATCCATGCACACCGCCTGCGCGACCTTGCCGCTGATCTGATCCACCAGTTCCTGGTTCTTGTCGATGGCCAGAACGTCCATCCCGTTTTCTGCCAGGATGGTGGCCACGGTCATGCCAAAACGCCCCAGTCCGATTACCGCGTATCGTGCCATAATGTTTCCCTTAGCCGATGGCTATAGTTTCCTCGGCATAGTTGATATTGGTTTTCCTGCTTCTGATCGCGAAGGCGTAGATCATGGTCAGGGGACCGATCCTGCCCACATACATCAGGAGGGTGATCATTATTCTGCCCAGCGGGGAAAGCGAAGAAGTGATCCCCGTGGAAAGGCCCACCGTGCCGAAGGCGGAGAGCGCTTCGAACACGATCTTTTCAAAAGAAAAAGGTTCCACCAGCAGCAGCATCAACACTATGAAAAATACGAGAGAGGCTGAGAGGAAGACCAGGCCAGCCGCTTCCCGGAAATTGCCGGAGGGGACGCGCCGCTTGAACACGCTGATCTCTTTTCTGCCCTTCAGCAGCGAAATCATCGTGAGCCCCAGCACGGAAAAGGTGGTGGTTTTGATCCCGCCGCCGGTGGAGCCAGGCGACGCGCCGATGAACATGAGGATCATGCTCACCAGCAGGGCCGCTTTACCCATGGCACCGAAATCAAGGGTGTTGAATCCGGCTGTGCGCGTGGTCACCGACTGGAAGAACGAACTCAGCATGCGCTGATGGATGCCGAAACCCTGCATCGTGCCGGCGTATTCCATCACAAAGAAAGCGATCATGCCACCCAGGATGAGAAAACCGGTGGTCACCAGCACTATCTTGCTGTGCAGGCTCAGCTTCCGCACCTGGCCGCCCTTGAAGAAATAGCGGAAGAGGTCGATGATGACGGTGAATCCCAAGCCGCCCAAAATGATGAGCAGCGGTACAGTGAGGCTCACTATCGCGTTGTCACGGTAGCCGGCCAGGTTGTCTGAAAACAGAGCGAAACCCGCGTTGCAAAAGGCAGATACAGAGTGGAAAACGGAAAGGTAAAGCGCGCGGGCCAAAGAATGGTGATGATAGAATCTGCTGAATAGCAGCAAGGCCCCCAGCAGTTCGATCACGCCGGTCACCAGCAGGATGTTTTTCAACAGCTGGGCCAGGTTGATCCTGTTGGTGCCGCCCACCACCTGGCTCATCACGTTCTTCAGCTTCAGGTCTATGTTTCTGCCCATCAGCAGAGCGAAGGCGGTGGATACGGTCATGATGCCCAGACCGCCGATCTGGATGAGCAGCAGGATCACGATCTGGCCGAACTGGCTGAAGTAGGTGGGAGTATCATAAACGATCAGGCCGGTAACGCAGGTGGCCGAGGTGGAGGTGAAAAGAGCGTCCACGAAGGGTGTCACTCTGTTCTGCGTGGAGGCCACAGGCAGCATCAGCAGGATGGTGCCAATGAAGATCACCACCATGAAACTCAGCATCACGGTCACCGGCGGATTGCCGGCCAGCCATTTGTAAACCCTGCCCCGGGAGAATCGGAAAAGTATGAAATCCAAAATGAAATATGTCTGCCGGATCAGCAGGAAAAAGATCACGAACCTGGGATTGTAGGCCATCAGAAGCAACCCCACCCCCAGCATGATCAGGTCGAAGATCACCACTTTCTGGGTGCCGTGGCCTTCCCGTAGCAGCAGCCGGTGCAGGATGGCCAAAGCCAGCAAGAGCAGATTGGCCCAGGCCGTGATGCTTTGCACCCGCTGATAGTCTGAATAGTAGCTGATCAAAGGTTCCAGAAAAAGAGCCAGCAGACTCCATACGGCCAGCAGATAAGCCACCGCTTCCACCTGTCCCAGGATCAGCTTCAGGATTCTACGCATGTTCGCTCAGCAGGGCAGCGATCCCACAATTTCCAGGATCTCCCCGGCCACCGCTTCGATCTCCTGGCCTGCATCCACCACCGAGAGCAGGCTGCGCCCGGCAAAAAATTCCTTCAGGGCCAGGGTCTGATCATAAAACTCTTTCAACCGGCGGGAGATCGCTTCGGGTTTGTCGTCATTGCGAATGACCAGTTCACCTCCGCAGGCGTCACATACATTTACCTCGCGGGGGGGATCGCTCACCAGATTGTAGTTTTGTCCACAACTGCGGCAGATCCGGCGTGAGGAGATCCTGGCGATGGCGACTGCTTCTGCCAGTTCCAGGAAAAAGACCTGCCTCACCTCAAAGTGCCGCACCAGATAATCAGCCTGCACCAACGTGCGCGGAAAGCCGTCGAAGATGATCCCCCGGCGATCCGGCAGCAATGATCTGTCCACGATCTCGAACACCAGTTCGTCCGGAACCAGTTCACCGCGGCTGATGATCTCCCGCACCTGCAGGCCCAGCGGGGTTTCACGCGATATCTGCTCGCGGAAGAGGTCACCAATGTTGATGTGCTGAAACTGCAGGCTGGCGCTCAAAAGCTCTGCCTGTGTGCCTTTCCCACTGCCCTGGATGCCGAAGAATACGAAACATTGCATACAAATCACCTCAGTTTTGGCAAATTATTCAAACACTCACAAGCTGTCAAGCTTTCTGCCGTTCCAGCACCACGAAGGCCAGCGCGTATTCCTTTTCGTGCGTCAGCGAAAGGTGGATACTGTCCGCGGCCAGGCTGGTCAAACGTTCACCTGCCCCGCCGTGGAGAATGATGCCGGGGTTGCCGCTTGCGTCTGTCACCACCTCGATGTCCTGCCAGTTCACCCTGCCGTCCCAGCCGGTGCCCAAAGCCTTCATCACCGCTTCCTTGGCCGCGAAGCGGGCCGCGAAAGATTGAGCCGGACTGGCTTTGCCCCGGCAATGGGCGATCTCACCAGCGCAGAATACACGTTCAATGAAGTTTGGATAGCGCTCCAGCAACCTGCGCACACGCTCCACCCGAACGATGTCGGTGCCGATCCCCACTATCATTTTTGCTCCTGGTTTTGGCGTTCCAAATCCAGCAAGCGCCGCTTCAATTCGATACCGCCGGCATAGCCGGTGAGAGAGCCGTCGGCGCCCACCAAACGGTGGCAGGGGATCAGGATGGGCAGAGGGTTTCTGTGGGCAGCCTGGCCCACGGCCCGGCAGGCCATGGGGCGGCCGATGCTTTCCGCGAGCTGTTTGTAGCTGAGGGTTTCACCGTAAGGTATCTCCCGCAGGGCTTTCCACACATCTTGCTGAAACCTGGTGCCCTTGGGCTCCAGCTCCAGCGTAAAGCCCTTGGCGCTTCCCCGCAGATAGGCCAACAGCTGCAGGCGGGCTACGGCCATTTCTGGCTCCGGGGCTTCTGCAGCTCTGCCTTTGTCCACAAACAAGAGCTTGCGGAGCGTCCCGCGCTCCATCACCAGTTCCAGGCCCCATGCCTCCCATTCAACGTAGCCAATTTGCTGTTCAGCCATGCTTTACCTCGGATGTTCAAACTGCTTGAAAAAACGAGAGCCCCGTTCTCTGAAACGAGTCTGGGGCTCTGAGGGATAGTGTTTCGCAACTAGGCAGTGAAACGCCTGCGTTCCTTGATGCGGCCCGCCTTGCCTTTGGCCTGGCGCAGGTAAAAGAGTTTGGCCCTGCGCACCTGGCCGAAGCGGACGATCTCAAGCTTGTCGATGTTCGGCGAATTCTGCGGGAAAATACGTTCCACGCCAACGCCGTTCGATATTTTTCGAACCGTGAAGGATTTGGAGATACCCGATCCGCGTTTCTGGATCACGATCCCCTGGAACACCTGTATGCGTTCCTTGGCACCTTCTTTGATTTTATAATGGACCTTCACCGTGTCGCCGGGGCGAAATTCGGGAAAGTCGGTTCTGATTTGGTCTCTGCCAACTGTGTGCAGAATATCCATGGTTCCTCCCATATATGTACTCGGAAGAAAGGCGGTCCAATACGACGCTCACGGCACTGCGGACGGACAGATGGTTGTAATCCCCGGAACCGGTGACCGGCTCGAGAATGTGGTCCGCCGCTTGATGAACTTCATCGCATAAGCCATGGCCGGTGCCAAAGATCAGCAAAACCGGCCGGTTGTTTAGGGTCAGAGTCTTCAGATAGCCAAAGGATATCTGATCTCGCAGCTTCCGCGCTGTCGTGGTAACGATGAGCGGACGCTTTTCTTCCTGCGTTGTAATCTCGTTTATCATCATATCGATCGTTGCGCTGGTGCGAATCCGCGCCAGGGCCTGGCTGCGCTGTGGATTGTAGGGCAGTCCCGGTTCCTGCCAGAAAGTTCTGATGGTTTCCAGCAGCTCTTGCTGACGGGGGTCGGCATGCACGATGTAATAAGCCTTCACTCCGTAGGTCTCGGCGGCCCGGGCAATGTCGTGTATGTCCAGGTTGCTGATGGACGTGGTAACGGTCTCGCCGGCTTTATTGAGCACAGGGTGATGCGCCAGGGCGATGTACAGGGCGCTCATTCGCCCCGCTTCAGGTCTGGCCGCCTCACCCGCGTCAGCTGTTTCGCGCTGTCCTCGGCCCAGGCTGCGATCCTGGCGTGATTGCCTTCGCGCAGCACCGGCGGGACGCTCTGCCCCATCCAATTCACGGGCCGGGTGTAACAGGGAAATCCCAGTTCCCCGCGGCCTGTGCTGAAGGAATCGCTGGTGGCCGAAGAGATGTCGCCCAAAACACCGGGCAACAGCCTGGCCACGCCATCGATGAAAGCCAGGGCGGGGATCTCGCCGCCGGAAAGGACGTAATCTCCCAGGGAGAGTTCGTCGCAAACGGCCAGATCGCGCAGGCGCTGGTCGGTTTCCTTGTAGTGGCCGCAGAGCAGGATCACGCGCGGCAGGCTGGAATAATACTCCAGCACCGCCTGATCGAGTTTGCGCCCCTGGGGGGTGAAATAAACCACCGGGGCCCAGCTGTCCTTCACCAATGCGGCGATGGCCTGATAGACCGGCTCGGCGCGCAGCACCATGCCGGCGAATCCGCCAAAGGCGTAGTCGTCCACCTGTTTGTATTTGTTTCCACTGTAGGCGCGGAAGTCGGTGAACTCCACCTCCAAAGCCTTGCCGGCTCTGGCGCGGGCGATCATGCTGCTGTCCAGAATGCTGGTAAACGCTTCCGGAAACAGGGTAAGGACGTCGATCTTCATTTGGCGTCCGTCGCCAGCAGGCTCTCGGCGTTGATCAGCACAATCACGCCGGGATCCGGTATGATCTCGCTGACAAAATGGTCCACCAGCGGGATCATGAGCTCCGCTCCGTCGGGAGCGGTAAGCACCAGCACGTATTGCGCGTTGTTGTGGAAATAATCCGTTACCTGGCCGACCTCGCGGTCCTGGAAAACAACCGTGTAGCCCATAAGTTCTTCCGGTTCTTCGGCTTCGTCTTCCTCGGGATGCAACGCCAGGATCACCTCGTGGTGCAGTTTGCGTTCCTCGGCGATGCCATCCTCGGCAAATTTCAGCCGCAGCTTACGATCGGATATGTCTCTATCACTAATGGTTACGAAAAACACTCTATCGCTGTTAAAGATCAGAAAAATTTCGCTCGTCTCGGCCAGAATCTTGCGGTAACGCGGCTTCACCATCACCTGGTAAAAACCGTCCGCGTCGATCCCGCCCAACCGGCCGATGGCAGTCAGGTCCGAAACCTTCATCTACTCGATGATCTCGAGCTCGGCTCTCTTCCCCTGTTTGGTGCTGACAGCATTGATGATGGTGCGGATGGCGCCCGCGGTGCGGCCTCTCTTGCCGATCACCTTGCCAATGTCTGTTTTGGAAACGCGAAGCTCGTAAAGAGTGATCTTGTCGCCTTGGATCTCTGTGATGTTGACTTCGCTGGGGTCGTCAACCAGGGCCTTGACCATGAACTCAATCAGTTCCTTCATTTGTTACCTCTTGTGTGTTTTCAGCTGCTTTTCTGCTTTCTATTTTCTGCTCGTGCTGGATCTGCAGGACGCCGGCCTTGCGCAGTAGCGAACGCACGGTGTCGCTTGGTTGCGCGCCGACTCCAAGCCAGTACAGGGCGCGATCTTTTTCGATCTGGATTTTGGAAGGATTGGGCTTGGGATCATACCAGCCTATGCTCTCTATGTATTTGCCGTCACGGCTCACACGGGAGTCCATTGCCACGATGCGGTAAAAGGGCTGGTCGTTCGCTCCCATCCTTCTCAGTCTCAGCTTGACCATTATTTCTCCTTGCTTTTATCAATAAGATTAGTCTATTTTGTGCCACTCTTTTTGTAAGTCCCTTTTTCGTCAAGCGATTTCTCTTGGTCAGAAACGCAGTTTTTGCTTGACATTATTGCTTTCCGCAAATAGGGGAATATTCGCTGCGTGGGAGGTATGCAATGCGCACTTTTTTGATCATGCCGGCTTGTCTGATCTGTCTTGTGGCCGTTAACTGTTGGTCCGCCAGTCTGGCTCTTGGATCCGCGGCTACCGCTGATCAGCTTTTTGAACAAGCCCTGAACCTGTATCAGGTTGGAGCCGGGGAGCAGGATCCCGCCCTGGCGGTCAAGCTGTTCCGCCAGGCCAAGGACGGGGGAGTGAACGAGGCGCAGTATTATTTGGGGCTTTGTTACCTCCATGGCCGGGGTGTGGGCAAAAATGAAAAGCAGGCGTTTTACAGGTTTCATCTGGCCGCTGCCGCCGGTGTACCCAAGGCGATGACGGCGCTCGGAGATCTTTATCGGAAAGGCATTGGCACCCGCGCCGATGCCGATCTTGCCCTCAAGTGGTACCAAAAAGCTGTTGCCGCAGGTGAGCCCAGAGCTCTTGGCATCATCGGGGTGAGATTGCTGGAACAGGATGAACCTGATGTTAGCGGGGCACTGGAATACCTGCGCCAGGCTGCCTCGGAAGGCGATCCCGGAGCTCAGAACACTCTCGGCCATTGCTACAAAGAGGGAATTGGCTTCAAGCCGGATGTGGCGAAGGCAGCAAAGTGGTTCAGCCGTTCAGCGGAACAGGGCCATCCACCCGCCCAGGTGAATCTCGGGGTCTGCTGTCTGGAAGGCGCGGGAGTATCGAAAAACGAGGAAGAGGCGGTCCGCTTGTTCACTCTCGCGGCGGAACAAGATTACAGCTGGGGGCAGTTCAGACTGGCTGAGTGCCAGGCCAAAGGCCGGGGCCTACACATGAATTTGCCAGAAGCCCTGCGCCTCTATCGCCTGGCGGCGGAACAGAACCTGCCCGAGGCATGCTATCAGCTGGGATACTATCTGCAATGCGGCGGCGAAGGGATCAAGGCCAACCAGAAGGAAGCCGTGGAATGGTTCAGACGGGCGGCGGAATTGACTTTCCCGCCTGGTCAGTATGGCCTGGCTTTTTGCTATTATCACGGCAAAGGTATCGGTGTCCAGCGCGTGGAGGCCTTCCGTTACTTCAAGCTGGCCGCGGAACAAGGCCACCCGCAGGCTCAGGGCTATCTCGGCCTGATGTATCTGAAAGGCCAAGGTACCTGGCCGAATCCCCCGGAATCCCTCAGATGGCTGTCTTCAGGAGCGGCGGCAGGTTCCAGCGAAGCGCGTTATTGGCTGGGCACCATGTATGAAAGTGGAAAAGTGGTAACACTGGACCTTGAACGCGCTTTCTACCTATATCGGCTCTCCGCTATGCAAACACATCCGGAAGCCCAGAACAAACTCGGGGAGTGCTATCTTTACGGCCGCGGAGTGGAGCGGGATAGTCTGGAAGCCCTGTACTGGTTCGTGCTCTCCAGCGCGCTTGGCAGCGATCAAGGCGGGAGAAACTGGAATAATCTGAACCAGGTACTCTCGGGGGAACAGAAAGCCTTGGTCTATAGCCGGACGGACGTCTGGTTCGAAGAACACGGCCTGGGGATGTGGACCTCCCATCCCCACAACTAAAGTCAGCCCCGGATGGGGTCACCAAGCCAGCTTAAGCCCCGAAGTTCACTCTCCGGCCAGCCACCCGCCTAATGCCCGCCTGAGAGGCGGGGATCATGCGGGAGGCCGTCGAGAATCTGATAACCGGGGATAAATAAGAAAGGCATCCCGAGTGGAATCAGACCAGGGACAAGGTCAGAATCTTTGACTGAGGCTCAGGCTCCAGGTGAGGGTCTGGCTGTTTTGCCCGCTGTCTGATTTATCCACGCTGGTCAAGCGGTTCAAGCTGGTGCTGACGCTCATGTTTTTCCAGGGATAGGCCTCCAGGCCGAGGCTCAGATGGTCGTTGCTCTTGTCCCCGGTGTTGACGTCGTCGTAATCCGAGCGAAGGTACTGCAGCCAGGGGATCAGCCTGTCCCTGAAGAGCGAGTAACTGAGCCGGGCGTTATAGCTCAGGCTGTTATAAGTTGTCTCAGTGTCGTTCTCCGGCGATCCTTTGACCATCCCGGCCAGTGAAGCGTTGATCTGCAGACGCAGCGGGATTTCGCCAAACTTGCTGACGAGGCTGAGGTTGATGCTGTTGTTGCTGTTCCGGTAATCACCGAATAGGACGGTATTGCTGAGATCCGTTCCATTGCGGTAACTGAGTTCGCAGAGCCAGGGCAGGTAGTTCACCCGCGGGTTGTTGAACCCCGCCCCCACCGTATAGGAATGGGAGTTGCGAAGACAGGGCATGAAGACCAAACCTTCCCCGACGTCAGTGTTTAGGGCATTGGTGGCGTCGCTGTTGAAGTAAGCACCGCGCAGGCTGAAATACTTGAATAGGCGCAGCGTGCCCTGCAGATGCCAGAAGCTGTTGTTGTTGGTGCTGGCCGAAGTGCCGAAGAGGTTGTCCTGCTGCCAGGAATACGCTCCGGAAATGAATAGGGAGCGGCCGATGTTGAACATGTCAGAAACCGTAAGCGTCTTGGTATCGGGTTTCTGTCCCCAGGTGCTGAGGGCATGGTAAACCGGGCCGGTGGCTGAGGCATCCACGGCGATGATGTTGTTCAGAATGTTGGTGCGCAGGTATCCCCTCGCGGCGCAGTTCGGCAGGCCGGGCAGGATCGGCTCCATATTGCGGTTGATCACGAAAACCTCGGCCAGATCGGCTGGATCGATGTAATCGAAACCACTCACATATTGGCTGATCTCCTCTGCCGAGATGGGACCCGGCCAGGTGTTGCGGTTGTAGAGGCTGCCGGCCACTTCCACGCCCAGATTGGTGTTCAGGGCCGGGATGTTGATCCTGGTGTCGAAACTGGCCACCAGATTGTCCTGCGGGGCCACCACAAAGAGGGTGTCCGCGGTTTCGGGATCGAGATAAATGAACTCCGCGGGATCCAACGAGTCGATCACATCACGGTTGCGAGCCAGAGTGAGGGACATCGATAGCCCCTGCTCGGAGCCAAGGCGCAGTTTGCCGCCCAGGGCTTGCTGGCGAAAGGCCGTGACACTGCCGGGATCGCCTCCGGCCAGGGTTTTGCGCACCATTTCCCCTCCCGTGAGCTCCAGCCCGATGTATTTTCCCGTCAGGCTGCCGTATAGGCCGCGGATCATTTTGCTGCTCATCGCCAGAGGGCTCAGCTGCGGAACTTGGTCGCCAGCCTGAATGTTCAGAAAGCCCAGTTGCAACCCCACGCAATAGCGGTCCACGGGTTGGCGGTTGGGATCTTCCAGATTGGAATGCAGGGCGTTCACGTTCAGCTTGAGCTGCTTGTAGCGGGCGTAGAGGTCGATCCAGCCGGCATAGTTGTTCCGGGGAAATTCCGGAAGATCGGGAACGTACTCATCAGGGGCCTGATGCCGGTGGAAATTGGAGGCGAAGTTGAGGCCGCCCCAGGTATCCAGCCTGGCTTTGCCGGCTTTGGGATCCACCTTGGAGGAAAAGACGGCGGATTTGATCAGCCCGCCCTGGAAATCCCGCGCGGTGACCACCGCCACGTAGTTTGTGGCCTTGGGTTTGGGATCGCGGTAGCTGAGCAGGTTTTCCGTGATCACGGCAGCTGAAGTTACGTTGCGGTCGTTCACCCAGACCTCGATGGTGGCGGGATCGATCTGTTGGGCCAGGGCAAAGTAGGAAACCACCAGCACATATTCGCCCTTTTGGGCGAAATCCTCCTCTGTGCTCAGCAGCACGAAACCCACGGCTTCCTTGCTGCTCTGGATCTCGGTTTTAAGCGTGAAAAGCTCACCGCCCAGGGATTCATCGGGATAGGAAAAAGTGGAGCCGTCAGTAAGCTGGAATTCGAACCAATACTCCAGATCCTGGCCCTGCAGTTCCTGCGGTTGCAGCTGCACCGTGAAGGTTTGGGTGCCGGGCAGCGGCATTTCCAGGGTTTTCACGGAAAAACCCGTGCCTCCGGAGGGCCGGTAACAGAGGTTGATCCTGGCGATCGTTTCCGCTTCAGCCGGAATATCCAGGCTGAGGTCCACGTTGGAGCCGGCCACGTAGATGCGGGGCGGTTCGTGTATGGCCACGATACCGGGCAGCAGAGCGGCAAGGGCGATCTGGCAGAGAAGCAATAAAGTCCTTTTCATGATGCGCCTCACCAAACTAATTCCACATACTTGATCCGCCCCTGGCTGTCGGCCATGGGTACTGTGATCTTGCGCTGATCCTCTTCCGGCCTGGGATTCACCACGGCCAGTTCATCCGTGGTGAGATCGGCATTCCTGGCGGGGCGCGCCTTCACCTGTCCCCGGGCCGAAAGGTCGGCACTGCGCTGGGCCCCGAGCGTGGCGATCGCCCCATTGGTGTTGGTGATCTTCACCGTTCCCGAAAACACAGATATCCAGGCCTTTCCCCCACCGTCCGTGCGAATCAGGAAAGAAGCTTCTTCGGCGCTCACCTGGCTCTTTCCGAACACCACGGCCAGGGTGCCGCCGCCGGGCTGCTGTTTCACGTAGAGGCTGCCTTTTTGCAGTTCCACTTCTTTATTTAAGCCTGTCAGAACGGCTTTGGCAGTGAGGCTGGCCTGGGTTTCGGAAAAGAGGTGCAGCGCGGCCAGGCCATCGGCATACTTGAAGCCGAGGCCGGATTTCCTGCCGGTCTCGAGCACGTCGTTGCTTTCCAAGATGCTGCCGTTGGCGAATTTGACGCTCTTGTTCGCCCGGCGCAGGGTAGCTTTGCCCTGTTGGCCGGAGATCACGGCGATGCCGGTGGCGGAGAGCAGGGACGCGCCCACAAGGAACATTGCGATGCAAAACACTGTCTTGTTCATCTTCACTCCCAAACCGTGATCACGGCTCTTTGGCCTTGCAGCTGCCCGATCAGGTCGATGGCGCTTTGGCCGCTGTAGCTGCGGCCGTTCCAGATGATCTCGCCCGTGGGCCGGAACCCTTCATTGAAGATGGCTTCCAGCTTGTCTTCCTTGAGGGAGTTGAGCATCGCGCTGATCTGATGAACGGGGTCTTCCCCGCTTTCAAACATAGTGTATTGGAAGATGTTCCAGCCGCTGCTGATCAGGCCGGGAACGTCGTCGCGCCAGGGACCGGGGAGCACCAGAGGATCAAGTTCAGTCCAGCGGTTGGTGCTGATCCGCCAAGCATAATGGTTGCCCGGAGTGAAAGGAAGGAATTCCGCGAATTGATTTGTGTAGACATAGTTGTCAAAGAACACGGTGCCGGTATTCACAAGGCTGTTTATCTCCGGGGGCAGATTCTGCGGATATTCCCGGATCGTGAGCCGGTATAGGTTGATCTCGGTATCGATGCTGTTCCAGAGAAAGTTCACCGGATTCTGGTCCAGCAGTGGCGGACTGGAACCTGCCGGCGCGCCTGGGCTGATCAGCGAAATGGCGCCGGCACTGGCCACCCGGATGGTGAAGGTTGCGTCACTGGCCCCGTTCCAGTTCTCGTGCCCGGCGCTTTCCGGCTGCACCAGCACCCGCAGGCTGAGCGCGCCGTCCGGAAAATAGCCCGCCAGCACTGCTTCACGGAGTACCGGGCTGCGGCTGGTGATCTCATCCAAGGAAAAATCGATGCTGCCCACGCGGTTGAACAGGGTGGAAGCCTGATTGGTGATCAGGTCCTGGTTGGTAAGCAGTGGAAACTGGCCCTGGGCGGGGATCGCTTCCTCGGAAATGTATTTGGCCGTTACCAGAGGTTCGCTGACTCCGCTCCACCCGATCTCCAGCTTTAGATAGAACCGGAAAGCAGTGTCGGAATGGTTGGTGATCAGCAAAGACGTCAGGATCGGCTGGTTCCAAGGCGTGGTGGGATCAAAACTGGCCGTCTTGAAGGAGTTTACGTGGATCGTGCTGGGTGTGAACCAGGGCGTGATGTCTGGATGCTGGGCCCATAGCATAGCCAGCGCTGGCAACAGGACAATTGTCAGTATCAGTTTTTTTCTCATGATTCCTCTGTTTCGTCTTGATTCAGGGCCAGGTGGGCGATCTTGACCACCAGGTCCGCGAAGCTGATCCCCACAGCCTTTGCAGCCATCGGGGTAAGACTCAGCGGGGTCATTCCGGGCAGGGTGTTCACTTCCAGGAAATAGGGTTGGTCGCCATCGTAACGGAAATCTATGCGCGCGTAGCTCCGCAGGCCAAAGACCTGCCACAGCCTTGCCGCGTACATCTGGATCAACTGGGCCACGGCTTCCTCGATGGGGGCCGGAGCCAGGTATTCGGAGCGCCCGGCTTTGTATTTGTTGGCATAATCGTACCAGCCGCTAAGGGGTTTGATCTCCACCACAGGCAGGGCTGTGCCGTCCAGCACCGTAACTGTTAGCTCGCGCCCGGGGATGAAGCGCTCCAAAAGCGCGCTGGAAGAGTATTTGAGGGCCTGCTGGGTGGCTTCCCGAAGCTGGTCGGTGGTCTCCACTTTGCTGATGCCGACGGAGGAGCCGCCAGCGTTGGGTTTCACGATCAGTGGCAGGCCCAGTTTGTCCACGATGCCCTGCAGGTCACGCGGGTCCTCATAATCGCCCAGTTGGTCACCCCGCAGCAGCACCCAGTCCGCCACCGGCACCCCTTCCTCCCTGGCCAGCAGTTTGGCCACATACTTGTCCATGGTGAGGGCGCAGGCCTGAAAGCCGGATCCCGTGTAGCGCAAACCTGCCAGATCCAAAGCGGCCTGCAGCTGTCCGTTTTCGCCGGAACCCCCGTGCAGGCCCAGAAAGATGAGCCCTGTGCCCAATTCCTTCAGCCTGTCGATCAGTTTATCCAGACTCGAAAAATCAGCCGGATCCAGCTCCGTGACCTCAAGCCCTGATCCGCGCAGCCCGTTGGCGATCGCGGCTCCGCTCACCAGCGAAACCTCCCGCTCGGGGGAATCACCGCCTTTCAACACTGTTATTCTTTCCATGCTTCCTCTGTTATTTTCAGCAATATGACTCAAACCGCTTCAACCCACGATCTTGAAAAAGAGCTCCAGATCGAAACCCAGGGCGGCCTTGAACCGCGCCACCTCGGGATAGTTGGCGCCACAGAAATCCAAGCCGGCAAATCTGTCTCTGAGCAGCTGCACCAGCAACAGGCTGTGCTGGGCGCTGGCCCCGCTCTTCAGGTCCTGGGGCCGGGTGCTGCGCATGATCGAATAGCCGCGCTGGTCGTTGGCACCGCCCAGCACCAGGTTGGTGCTCACGATCCTGTCCTGCTCCAGCAGATTGAACTGGGCGATCAGCCCGTCCCGGTGCAAGCGCTCCATCCAAGTTCGAAAAGCCGCGTAGGATACGCCCAGGTTCTTCTGTTTGCGGTTATAAAGGTCCTTCAGCAAAGAGATAAACTCCCGCGGCCGAAACTCCTCCACCAGCCGGTAGTCGTGTTCCCGGGCGGCGCGCAGCTTTTTGCGCTCGTCTTTCAGCACCCGCAGTTCCCGGGCGCAGTCGTAGGTGAAAGTGTAGTAAGGCACGGCTTTCAGGCCCTGCCAGGTGAAGCCGCGCACGTCAAAATTGTGCGGGGCGAGGTTGAACTGCATCCGCTTATAGCGAGCCTGCAAAAAAACCGCCACTTCCGTGGAGACTTTGAGTTCATCCAGCAGATTGCGGTTCGGCTCCCGCTCCGGCTGCCAGAAGAACCACAAACCTTGATAGTAAGCGCTCATGGGACAGATCAGCCGCCTCAGACCCAGGCTCTTTTTTTCATACAGCGGCATGGCCGCCACCAGTTGGTCGCCTTTGTGGCAAAGCAATTGCAGTGCCTCGATCTGATGCAGTTCCTCCACCGCCAGCATGAAGCGCGGGTCGATCCAAATGGGTGGAGCGGTCAAAGCTTGTTCGGAGGGGGCGCGCAGGCTCAAATCATACATGGTGTCAGAGATATTTTTGCAGGATGTTGATCAGTTCCTCCAGCTGAAAGGGTTTCAGGATATAATCCGTGAACCCTTCCTCCATCGCCGCGGCCACCGCTTTGAGGCCGGAAAAACCCGTCATTATCAGGCAAAACACGTTCGGATCGGCCTGCCGTATCTCACGCATCAGCCTGATCCCGCTGGCCTGCTTGTGTCCGTGGTCGATCAGGGCGAGGCCATACTTTTCCTTTTGCAAATGCTCCCCGGCCTCTCTGCGGTTTTGGGCGATGTCCACCGTATAGCCTCTTGAGCGCAGAAAGTCACCGATGACTTCCCGCAGAAGCCGGTCATCGTCAACCAGCAGGATCCTTGTGTTCATTTTACCACCTTGGCGTATTTGCACCGTGCCTCCTCAGGCCGGGTTCAGGCAACCGGACCGGAAAGCATTTTCACTCCGCATCGCAGCTTCAGAAATCATCGCAAAACCGTCAATGAAAAATTATCCCGCGCCGCGATTCTCTCTTTTTGGTCAAATTAGCATTTTTATGTTGACTGATTTCGGACTATATTATTTGTGGAATCACCAATATTTATGAGGTACCAATGAGAGGAAAAGTTAAGTGGTTTAACAAGAATAAAGGCTACGGCTTTATTATCACCGACGACAACAAAGAGTATTTCGTGCACTGGAAGTCCATCGTGACCAATTCCCCCCGCGAACTTAAGGTGCTCGAGCAGGACGAGATCGTAACTTTTGACCTGATGGAGACAGACAAAGGCACCCAGGCCATCAACATCATCAGGGTCACCGGCTAAACTCGGTCCTGACCACATCGTCTTCAGGGGCGGAAGCGCACAGCTTTTGCCCCTGAACTTTTAAGTCCATGCCCTTTCTGCCCACCAATCTGCAAGAAGCCCAGGCCCGCGGCTGGCACGAACTTGACGTCGTGATCGTCTCCGGTGATGCCTACGTGGACCATCCCAGCTTCGGCGCGGCCATCATCGGCCGGCAGCTGGAAGCGGCCGGGTTCCGCGTGGGGATCATTCCCCAACCGGATCCCTCTACAGACGCGGACTTCATGGCCTTGGGCGCACCCCGCCTCTTTTTCGGCGTAACGGCCGGCAACATGGATTCCCTGGTTTGTAACTACACCGCCCAGCGCAAGAAACGCAATGACGACGCCTACAGCCCAGGCGGCAAAGCCGGGTTGCGTCCGGACCGCGCTTCCCTGATCTACGCGAACGTACTGAAACGCCTTTACAAAAAGGTCCCGCTGGTGCTGGGAGGCATCGAGGCTTCCCTGCGGCGCCTGGCGCATTATGATTTCTGGCAGGATAAAGTCCGTGCCAGCCTGCTGGCGGATACCAAAGCCTCACTTCTGGTTTACGGCATGGGCGAAAACGCGGTCGTGGAGATAGCCCGGGCTTTGCGGGATGGCAAACAGATCAGCGAACTCAGGGAAATCCCGGGAACTGTGGCCTTCAACCCGGAACCGCCTGACGCGGAGGACTTGGTGCTGCCGGACAACCTTGCCTGCGTGGACAAAGCCACTTTTCACCGCATGACCCACCTCTTCGAGGAAAACCAGCATACGAGAACCCTCTTCCAGTTGAACGGCGGCCGCTGGCTGCGGCACAATCCACCCGCGGCGGGGCTGTCTCAAAAGGACCAGGACGCGCTCTACGCCCTGCCCTTTGAATACGCGCCCCATACACGTTACGGCCAGCACAAGATCCCCGCTTTCGAGCAGATCAGGGATTCGCTCACTTCCCACCGCGGTTGTTACGGCGGTTGCAATTTCTGCGCCATCTCCTCCCACCAGGGAAGGGCGATCCGGTCGCGTTCCGCGGATTCCATCGTCAATGAGGCCAAAACCCTCTCCGCGCGCCGAAAAAGAGCCATCACCCTCAGCGATGTGGGCGGTCCCACGGCCAATATGTATGCCTCCAGCTGTGAGCTTGACTGGCCCGACAGCTGCAAACGCCCATCCTGCCTTTATCCAAAGATCTGCCCCCGGCTCAAGCCCGCGCATCAGGAACAGCTGAAACTGCTGGATAAGCTGGAGCGATTGCCGCAGGTCAATCACGTTTTCATTGCCTCCGGGATCAGGCACGACCTGGCTTTGCGCAGCCCCGCCTACATTTCCGCCCTGGCCACCAAATACACCGGCGGCAGGCTCAAACTTGCCCCGGAGCACAGCGTCCCAGCCGTTTTGCGCCTGATGGGAAAGCCGGATACGAGCAGCTTTGAGGAGTTTTCCCGCGAGTTCTTCCAGGCCTGCAAACAAGCCGGCCTCAAACGCCAGATCATCCCCTACATCATCATCGGGCATCCCGGCACCACCATCGAGGACGCGCTTGAACTGCGCCAATGGCTGGTGCGGAACCACCTCCGGGTGGAACAGGTGCAGGAATTCACCCCCACCCCGATGACGATCAGCACTTGCATGTACTACACAGGATTGGATTATTACACCGGCAAGCCCATCCACGTGCCCAAACCCTCGGAGATCAGGCGCCAAAAAGAACTCGCGCTCTGGCATCTGAACTGATCCCTCCTCCACCACCGCCTTCACATCCAAACCCCCGCACACCTCAAAACCTTCACTGCGCGAGTATTTAACCGGTTTCAGCCCTCAAACCGCCCTTAGCCCTTTCCTGTCCGCCTCTCATCTAATTCCCATTAAGTTCCCGCCCGGGCATTGGGAACTCAAGGGGAGGCGAAGGAGGGGTGAACAGGAAGGGGTCAAGGGCGGATAAACAGGGGAAAAAACAAAACCCGGGCTTTCACCCGGGTCTGATAGTGATGGTCGGGATGACAGGATTTGAACCTGCGACCACTTGAACCCCATTCAAGTACGCTAGCCGGACTGCGCTACATCCCGGACCTTGGAACCTAAAAAAAACAGCCCCTGTTTTTGACAAGCAAAATTTGTATTTGACATCCCCGCCCCTTTGGAAAGGATGGTCAATTCAGAGGCGCAAGTGAGCAATGAAGCCACTCGCGCCAAGTTTCAGAAAGGAAAAAGATGACAGCATGAGTTTGATCCGCGCACGAGATCTGTCGCTGGAATTTGGCGGCAACTACATCCTGAACAAGGTGAACTGCAGTTTGGAGCAGAACAGCCGGGTGGGCCTGATCGGAACGAACGGTTCCGGCAAGACCACCCTCATCCGCCTGTTCCTGGGATTACTGCAACCCGTTTCAGGTGAGGTTTTGCGCGCCCGGAACTGCCGGGTGGCCTGGCTGCCGCAGGACCTCAAGCTCGATCCCGCCATAACTCTGCTGGAGCATGTGCGCTCTTCCCGCCTGGACCTGATCTCCCTAGCGGATGAGATCGACCGCCTTTCCCAAAGCCTGGCCACCGCTCACGACCAGGAAACCGAGGCCCGGTTGAACCTTGGCGTGGAGCGCTACACCAGCCTGGGGGGCTACGAATTTGAGAACGAACTGAAGTATGTGCTCACTTCACTGAGCCTGCCGCCGGAGACCTGGAACAAGCGTTGCGGCGATTTCAGCGGCGGTGAGCAAACCCGGATCTGTTTGGCCGCCATCCTGCTGCTGGAGCACGACCTGCTGATCCTGGACGAACCCACCAACCACCTCGATCTGGAAATGATCGCCTGGCTGGAAAGATATCTGCTGAAACAAGGCAAACCCTTTCTGGTCGTATCCCACGACCGCCAGTTCCTGGACAACACCGTGAGCAGCGTCTGGTGCCTGCGTGAGGGCCAGATCAGCGTTACCAAGGGCAATTACAGCTCCTTCAAAGCTGCCGACGAGATCGCCCGCCTCAGCCAGGAACGCCAGTTTGAGCGCCAGCAAAAGCTGATCGCGGAAACCCAGGCCTACATCCAGAAATTCATCGCCGGAACTCGTACCAGTTCAGCCCGTTCGCGCCAAAAGATGCTTGAGCGGATGGAGATCGTGAAAAAACCGGGCCAACAGAGACAGCTCCGCCTGCCCGTGGCGGCCGGAAAACGCAGCGGCAATGACGTTTACACGCTCACCGGCCTCAGTTTCGGCATCCCGCCTGAGCTGGAACTCGCCCGCGAGGTGGACCTCAGGGCCCAATATCAGGACCGCATCTGCGTTTTGGGGCCCAACGGCTGCGGCAAGACCACACTTCTGAACATCCTCCTGGGTGAACACGAGATCATGGGGGGCAGCCTCAAAACCGGGGCCAGCCTCGATATCGGCTATTACGACCAGCATCAGGTGCTGCTGGATGACAGCCTCACGGTGATGGAAACCATCTGGCAGCTTGTACCGCAGGCACCGCAGGGCTATGTGCTCAGTTGGCTGGCGCGCTTCGGCTTCCGCGGCGACGACGTGGAGAAACAAGTCCGCGTGCTCAGCGGCGGTGAGCGTTCCCGGCTTTTCCTCTGCCAGATGATCCACGAAAACCCCAACCTGATGATCCTCGACGAACCTACCAACCATCTGGACATCGATATGACCGACGCCCTGCTGGAAGCCCTGAAAGCCTATACAGGAACCGTCATCTTCGTTTCCCACGACCGCTGGTTCCTCAGCGAACTGGCCACCAAATTTTGGGTTTTCCGCAAAAAAGCCTCTCCCGCGGGCATCTACACCACTGTGGAGGAACCCGACTGCGAATGGCAGAAAGCGATCGAACTGGCTTTCGAGGATCCGGAGCTGGCCAAGGTCCCGCCCCCGGCCCGCGAGCGCAAAAAGAAGATCAATCCCTGGTATCTGGAACAGATCCATCTGAGCATCGAACAGGGCGGACAACGCCTCGCGGATCTGCAAAAAGAGCTCGAATCCGTTCACATGGAGCTTTCGCGCTCGGAAACCTATTCCGAGCCAGGCCGCCTCAGCACCCTGCAAGCGCGAATGGCGGAGCTCGAAATCGAGATCGGAAGCGTGGAAAGCCAGATCGCCGCGTGGGAAGAGCAGTACCTGAGGCAAAGCTATGAAGAGTAAGCGGATCGGCTTCACCACCTCTTTCCCCGTGGAAGTGTTGTTCGCGGCCGGACACAGGCCGGTGGACCTGAACAACATCTTTGTGGAGGGCGATTCCGCCGCGCATGTCCGCAAAGCAGAACTGAAGGGATTTCCGCGCACCATCTGCGCTTGGATCAAGGGCAACTACGATGCCGCTCTCAGCTCCGATCTGGACGAAGTGATCGGCATCGTGCAGGGCGATTGTTCAAACGGCGCTTCGCTCACCGCGATGCTGGCTGAAGCCGGCCTGCCGGTCTGGCATTTTTCCTTTCCGCAGGAACGCACGCGCGAGGCCCTGGATACCGAGCTAAGCAAGCTGGAAGCGCACTTTGAAGTGAGCCGGGATGCGGTGATGAAGGTCAAACGGCGATTGGACGCCATTCGCGCCAAACTGAAAACCCTGGATGAATGGACCTGGTGCGAACGCCTTGTGACTGGCAGGGAAAACCACATCTGGCTGGTTAATTCCTCCGATTTTAGGGGCGATCCCGACCGCTTCGAGGAAGAGCTCGACACCTTTTTAGGCGAGGCCGCCAACCGCGACCCCATCCCCACAAAACTTCGCTGCGCCTATCTGGGCGTGCCTCCCATCTACCGCGACATCTACGACAGGATCGCGCAGCAGGGTGCGGATGTGCTCTTCAACGAGGTGCAGCGCCAGTTCGCCATGCCTTCGCTGCTGCCTGACATCATCGACCAATACCTCGTTTATACCTATCCCTACAGCGTTTTCCAGCGCCTGGAGGACATCCTCCCCCAGCTCAGCCAACGCCGCATCGACGTCGTGATCAGCTACACGCAGTCTTTTTGCCATCTGCAGATCGACAACATTCTGCTGAAAAAACGCATCGACCTGCCTTTCCTCACCCTCGAGGGTGATCAACCGGAGACGCTGGACAGCAGGACTTTGCTGCGTTTGGAGAGTTTCTTCGAGGTGCATGGATGAAGCGGGTGCTGCTGGCCATGAGCGGCGGCATCGATTCCGCCGTGAGCGCCGTCTTGCTGCAGGACCAGGGCTATGAGGTGCTGGGCGCAACGATGCGCCTGCGCGGCGCGGAGGGAGGCCGCTACGGCATTCACAGTGGTTGTTTCGGCCCCCGGGAACCGCTCAACCGGCAAATGCTGGAACGGGTGGGTGAACAACTCCGCATTCAGATCCTGGAAGCAGACCTCAGCCAGTCCTTCGAAAACGAGGTCCTGAACTACTACCGCGCCACCTATCTGCAGGGCCGCACTCCCAATCCCTGCGTGGTTTGCAACCAGAGATTGAAATTTGGCCTGCTGCCCCTGGCGCTGAGAAACCAAGGCGTGGAGTTTGACTTTTACGCCACCGGCCACTACGCCAGAACCCGCTTCAGTAAAGAAAACGGACGCTGGCAGCTGCTCAAAGGCCGCGATGCCCTCAAAGACCAGTCCTATTTCCTCTGTCTGCTGTCTTCAAACCAGCTCTCCACCACGCTTTTTCCCCTGGGTGAACTCACCAAGGCAGAGGTGCGGGAAACAGCCCGTAAACGCGGACTGGATTTTCTGCTCAGCCAAGCCGAAAGCCAGGATTTCCTAAGCGAGGAGGACCATCCCCGCCTGTTTGCGGGTGCGCAGATCAAAGCAGGAGACATGATCGATCCCGAGGGCAAAGTGGTGGGACGGCACCGCGGCCTGATCCACTACACGATCGGCCAGCGCAGGCATCTGGGTCTCAGCGGCAGGCCCGAGCCCTGGTATGTGATCGGCTTTGATACCTGCCGCAATAGCTTGCGGGTGGGCCCGCAAAGCTTTCTCTATAAAGACAAACTCACAGTTTCCAGCGTCAACTGGGTTTCGGCCCCGCCCCTCAGCGCCACCAGCCGCGCCGAAACAAAGATCCGCTTTGCCCACAAACCCGCGCCCGGTACACTCAGACCACTGCCGGACGGCTCGGTCGAAGTGACCTTCGACACCCCCCAAATGTCCGTAACCCCCGGCCAGTTCGCCGTTTTCCATGATGGCGACATCCTCTTGGGAGGGGGCGTGATCCTCTGATGAAGCTGCGATGACATGTAGGCCACAGCCTCCCTTCCCGCTCCGATAGCGTTGACCTATTCCGGTTTCAACTGACACCGCCGGTGGAAAGTCCGGAATGAATTGGGCGAATCTGTTGGTGGAGTGACAGATGGAAGCGCGATCGGAGCGTTCACCCAAGCAGCCGGAATATTCTATTGACACAAACAGCACCGGGAAAACGATGGGCGCATGATTTGCGTAAAATGGGATAAAAACCGCTGTCCGAAGAACATTGAATTGCCTTCGGGCTGGGTCTTTTACAGTTTCCGGCAAGGCGACCAACCCTTATGGTGCGGCATCACGCCCAATCTGGCCCAGCGTTTGAAGGTGGTCCGCCAGAAAGCTGAAAGTGATCCCCGCTACGGGGAAAACACAGCGGCCGCCGACATTTTGCAAATCGAAACATATCCGCGGGCCATTGACGCCCTGATCCGCTTCAAAGTATTTCTGCGCCTGCATCAGGTGACCTTTCAACACGTCATGCGGACCAGCCGCGACTATGTTTACCTGGCCCTGGACGGCCATCGCTTCCCCTTCGTCTGCGTGAAAGAAGACACCAACGACGACTGGAGCTATCTGGGACCCTGGCGCGGCCGCTTTTTCCTCACCGATGTGATGGACACCTTCGCGCGCATTCTGAAGCTCCCCTACTGTGAAACAGACAGCCATCCCTGCGTGAAACACGAAACCGGGGCTTGCCAGGGCTGGTGCCTTGCCTTGGCGGAAAATCTGCCTGAAGCTGAAAAACCTGATCTGGCCAAACTCGACACCCTGCTGCGCGAAACTTATCTGCATCCCCAAAACGGCATCCTGGAGATGGTTTCCCAAGAACGTGACCGCTATTTCGATGACCTCGAGTTCGCCAAGGCGGACCTGCTCGACGAGGAGATCGACAAACTTGCGAAGTACCGCGACTGGCTGGGTTTTCTTTATGTGACCAAGTCCCTGAGCTTCAGCGAAGAGGATTTCGGCGTTGAAAACGGACTCCTGAGCTGGTGCGTATATGAAGGGGTGAGATACGAATTCGTGAACGCGCTGGACTCCTACCGGGAAAATGAACTGCTGGCGATCAACCTCAACGATACCGATGAGGCTCGTTTGCTCTATGAATATCACGTAAAACATCATAAAGGATAGCCAATGTACGATCAAATAGATAATTTGGATATTGTGATCAGCAGCCATCAAGGCAAGGTGCGCGACATTCACGACCTCGGCGACAAACTGCTGATCGTTACCAGCGACCGCATTTCCGCCTTCGACGTGGTTTTCCCCGATCCCCTGCCCGGCAAGGGCGTGATCCTCAACCAGATCGCGGCGCACATCTTCAAAACCACCTCGCAAATCGTTCCCAACCACTTCATCACCGACCGGGTGGAAGACTTTCCGCCTGAATTTGCATCCTATAAGAGCTGGCTGGAAGGGCGCAGCATGCTGGTGCAGAAACTGCGGGTGATCCCTGTGGAATGCATCGTGCGCGGATACATCAGCGGCTCCGCCTGGAGCGAATACCAGCAGTCACGCAGCATCGGCGGCAGGCCCATCGACGAAGACCTGCGCGAAAGCCAGAAATTTGCCCAACCGATGTTCACGCCATCGACCAAGGCCTCATCCGGCCACGATGTGAACATCAGCTTCGAGCAGATGAAGCAGCGTATGGATCCCGCCATCGCTGAATTCATCCAGGCAAAATCACTCGAACTCTATCACTGGGCCCATGCGAAATTGCTGGACAAAGGCATTGTGCTGGCCGACACCAAATTCGAGTTCGGCGCCTTCGGCAACCAGATAATCCTGGCTGATGAGGCCCTGACACCAGATTCATCGCGCTTTTGGGACCTCTCGCTGTATGAAGTTGGCAAAAGCCCCGCCAGCTTCGACAAGCAGATCGTGCGCGATCACCTCCTTAGCAGCGGCTGGAACAAACAGCCCCCCGCGCCGCGTCTGCCGGAAGACATCGTGCAAAAAGCGCTGGACAAATACCGGCAGATTCGCGACCTGATCATCGGAGACGATCAATGCCAAAAATAATCTGCATTGTGGACGACGAAGAAAGCCTCATCGTTGATCTGAAGCTGGAGCTCGAGGCGCTTCGCCCCGCCTGGAAAGTGATGGGGTTCAGCAACGGCCTGGACGCCCTTAGAGAGATCATTGCCGGTGGCATCGACCTCGTGATCACCGACATCGCCATGCCGGACATGGACGGCTATGAGCTGTTCTGGCGAATCAAGGACCACGCTCCCGGCCTGCCCGTGATCATGATGACAGGCTTCGGCTACGACCCCAATCACGTGCTGGTGCGGGCCAAAACCGACGGCCTGCAGGACATTCTGTTCAAACCCTTCGACATCGCCAAACTGATCGCGCTGATCGAAAGCAAACTTGAGCCGGAAAGGTGATTTACGGACTTCGCCAGCCGACATCTTAAACGCCGCACGCTTCTCAGCGACCTGCTAAGCCCCCTCGGCGAGCTCAACGCCGCCTATCAAACCCAACGCCGCCGCCTGCTCTCCGCCCATGCCTGGCGTCCGCCCTGCAAGATGGTCAGCATCGGCAACATCGTAAGCGGAGGCAGCGGCAAAACACCCTTCACCATCCACCTGGCCGGCAGCCTGCAAGCGGCCGGATACAAGGTGGGAATCTCGCACAGGGGCTACAAAGGCAGGCTGGAAAACACTCCCACGCTTATCTCAGACAGGAATGGCATCCTGTTTGGCGTGGAAGAGGCTGGCGATGAAGCACAGCTGATCGCCAACCGTTTGCCCGGCATTCCTGTGGTGGTGGGAAAACGGCGCGCGGCCGCGGTTTCGCTATTGCTGGCCCACTATCCCGACCTTGAAGCGGTGCTGCTGGACGACGCCTTTCAACACCTCAGCATCGCCCGCGACCTCGATATTGTCTGCTTCGACGCCGAAACCGGCTGTGGCAACGGCCGGTTGCTGCCCGCGGGATATCTGCGCGAACCGCTCTCTGCGTTAAACGCGGCCTCCATGCTTGCTGTAATTCACAAACGCCCCTGCAGCTGGGCAGAAGCCAATGGTGGCTGTTGGGCGGGTTTCCCCCAGCCTTTGGTCCACTGCAAGCTGCAGGCGCGGGACGGGATCACGGCGGAGGGCGAGGTGGAGCAGACAAGCTCTCTGAAGGGGGAAAAGCTGTTGCTGATCAGTGGCATTGCTGATCCTGACTCGTTTGAAGAGACCGTGAAAGCGCTGGGGTTGGACTGGCTGCACCACTTCCGCTTTGCCGACCACCATGCCTTCTCGAACAGTGAAGAAGTCAGGCGGATGAAGCGTTTGGCGCAGAAATACGGGGTCGGAAAGCTGCTCTGCACGGAAAAGGACCTGGCCAAACTGGCACGGCACAAGGAATTGAGGGATGAATTGGTGGCTTTGAGAATGGATCTGGTGTGCGAGGAAGAGGACAGTTTGATGAGGCTGTTGAAGATGAAGCTTAGCCTGTAAGCACGTTCTGGGGCTATTGATCCCAGCGATCGGCGAAAGCCTGCCACTGCGCGGCGATCACGATTCCGGCAGTCTCCGCGCGGGTGACCAGTTTGCCCAAAGTGATCTCCGTCAAACCCTCCATCAGCCTGAATTCCGCCTCGCTCCATCCCCCTTCAGCACCGATCAGGAAACAGGGCCGGCCTACCTCTTCCCCGCTCAGATGATGCAACCAGCGATCTGGACGGCGTTCGGAACAAAGGATGGGAGTATAGCCAGCAGCGCGAATGGCCGGCAGCGCGGCTGCAAGCTTGAGCGGTTCATGTATCTCGGGCAGCCAGGGGTTGTCGCACTGTTTGGCGGCTGCGAGGCTTATCCTGCCGAAGCGCGACACCGTGTTGTCCGCGGCCTGGCGCACCGAATGCTCCGTGATGAGAGTGAACAAGGCCGCAACGCCGAGTTCGGTGCATTTCTCCACCAAAAGCTCGTCGTGGCGGTTCTTGAGGAGGGCGAAAGCTATCGCGTAGGGATGCCGCCGCTCCTTCTGAAGCACGATTTTTGTGATCCGCAGCTGGGCCGAGCGCGGCTCCAGGCTTTCCACCACCGCCTGCGCGAGAGCGCCCTGGCCTGAATTCAGAAGCAACGTCTCATTCAGCCTGCGTTTGGCCACCCGCGCCAGATGATGGAATTCCTCGCCCTCAAGCCTGACCAGCTCGCCAGCATGCAGTTTTTCGAGTCCGGCAAAGTAAACCGAAGGCATCGCGCCAAGCCTTTTAAGTGAAGAAATCCTTCAGTTTTTCCTTGAAACTCTTGCCCGGCTTGAGCTCGCGCTTTTTGTTCAGCTCCGCCAGACGTTTGTAAAGGTCGCTTTCCTCGCGGGAGAGCCGGCTGGGCGTGTGCACGTTGATCCGCACGATGAGGTCTCCGCGGGAATCGCTGTACAAGCCCTGGATGCCTTCGCCCTTGAGGCGGAATTCGCGTCCGCTCTGCGTTCCGGCAGGGATCTTCATCTTGGCTTTGCCGGTGAGGGTGGGCACGATGATCTCGTCGCCCAGCACCGCCTGCGTGAAATGCACAGGGAAGTCGAGGACCACGTTGTTGCCGTGGCGTTCGAAGAGGTCGTCCTGCTTTTCGTTCACCTGTACCAGCAGATCGCCGTGGGGGCCATTACGCGGGCCAATATGGCCCTGTCCGCGCACCCGCAGGATCTGTCCCTCCTCCATGCCGCCGGGGATCTTGACCTTGATCTCTTTGGTCTTGGCCATGCGCCCCTCGCCGTAGCATTTGCTGCACTTGTTGCGGATGATCTTGCCCTCACCGCGGCAGGAAGGGCATTCGGAGACAGTCTGCATCTGCCCGAACAGCGATTGGCGCACGGTGCGCACCTGGCCTGTGCCGCGGCATTGGCTGCAGGTTTCGGTGTTGCCGTCGGCGCTGCCGCTGCCGTGGCAGACGTCGCAAGCTTCCTTGGCGTTGATCTTGACGGTTTTTTCGGTGCCGAGGGCGATCTCTTTAAGGCTGAGTGAGAGCTCGATGCGCAGGTCGCTGCCCCGGTTGGAGCGTTGCTGGCCTCCGCCTCGTCCGCCAAATCCCCCGCCGAAGAGGGTTTCGAAGATGGAGCCAAAGCCACCGCCGCCAAAGAGGTCGCTGATGTCTTCAAAATGGCTGAAATTATCCCAGTTGAAACCGCCGTTGCCGAATTGCTGATCGATGCCCGCGTGACCATACTGATCGTAGATCTGGCGCTTGTCTTTGTCGGATAGCACCTCGTAGGCCTCGGAGGCTTCCTTGAATTTCTCCTCCGCCGCTTTGTTGTCCGGATTTTTGTCTGGATGGAACTGCATCGCCAGCTTGCGATAGGCTTTTTTGATCTCGGCTTCGTCCGCTGTCTTGGGCACGCCCAAAACTTCGTAATAATCTCGTTTCGCCACTTCTACTCCTCTGCTTGCGAAAAAGGTTTGGCCCCGGCGGAGAGGCTTCCCCGCCGGAACCAATGCCGCTTATTTATCGTCGACAACCTCAAAATCGGCGTCGATGGGACCTTCTGATTGCTTGGGTTCGTCTGTTTGCGCTTCACCCTGGAAGCCCTGCTGATCGAAACCGGCGGGGTTGGGGCCTTCCGCCCCTTGCTGCTGCTGTGCCTGCGCATAAAGGATCTCGCCCAAGCGCTGCGCTTTGGAGGCCAGATTCTGTTTGATGGCTTCAAGTTCGGATGCCTCCGTGGCTTTCTCCATCTGCTCTTTGGCGCTTTTAACCTCGGTTTCCAGCTCGGTCTTTTCGCTTTCGCTCAGCTTGTCGCCGTAGTCGCGCAGGTTTTTCTCCGTGCCGAAGATGAGGCCGTCGAGCTCATTGCGCGCGGAGATGAATTCCTGCCGCTTCTTATCTTCCTCGGCGTGCATTTCCGCTTCCTTGATCATGCGGTCGATGTCATCCTTGCTCATGTCGCCGGCGCGGTCGATGTGGATGGACTGTTCTTTGCCGGTGCCCATGTCCTTGGCGGAAACGTGCAGGATGCCGTTGGCGTCAATGTCGAAGGTCACTTCGATTTGCGGCACGCCGCGGGGGGCGGAGGGAATGCCAACGAGGTCGAAACGCCCGAGGGATTTGTTGTCGCCCGCCATGGGACGCTCACCCTGCAGCACGTGGATGGTTACGGCGGTCTGGTTGTCCGCGGCGGTGGAGAACACCTGGCTTTTCTTCGTGGGAATGGTGGTGTTGCGCTGGATGAGCGGCGTCATCACGCTGCCCAGGGTCTCTATGCCCAGGGTTAGCGGCGTGACATCGAGCAGCAGCACATCGCTCACCTTTTCGTCGCCGGAAAGGATGGCGCCCTGGATGGCAGCGCCGATGGCCACCACCTCGTCGGGATTGAGGCTGCGGTTCGGCTTTTTGCCAAAGAATTTCTCAACGGCTTCCTGCACTGCCGGAATGCGGGTGCTTCCACCCACGAGCAGCACTTCCTGAATGTCGGAGGCGCCCACTTTCGCGTCGGCCAATGCCTGTTTGCAGGGACCAAGCGTGCGCTGCACAAGGTCTTCCGTGAGACGGTTGAATTCCGCCAGGCTGAGGTCGATGTTCAGATGTTTGGGGCCGGTGGCGTCGGCGGTGATGAAGGGCAGGTTGATGTTCGTGGTCTGCGTGCCGGAGAGCTCGATCTTGGCCTTTTCGGCGGCTTCGCGCAGGCGCTGCATGGCCATGGGGTCCTTGGAGAGGTCAATACCTTCCAGTTTCTTGAATTGGTCTAGCATCCAGTCGATCACGCGTTTGTCAAAATCGTCGCCGCCGAGGTGGGTGTCGCCGTTCGTGGAGAGCACTTCCACCACCCCCTGCGAGATATCGAGTATGGAGATGTCGAAGGTGCCGCCACCGAGGTCGTAGACGGCCACTTTCTGCTCTTTCTTGTTTTCCATGCCGTAGGCCAGAGCCGCTGCCGTGGGCTCGTTGATGATGCGCTTCACTTCCAGGCCGGCGACCCTGCCGGCGTCTTTGGTGGCCTGGCGCTGGTCATCGTTGAAGTAGGCTGGAACGGTGATCACGGCTTCGGTGACCGTTTGCCCCAGGTAGGCTTCCGCGGTCTCTTTCATCTTTGTGAGCACCATCGCGGAGATCTCCTGCGGGGTGTAGTCCTTGTTGTCGGTGTCAATGTGCACCGCCGCCTGGCCTTTGAGGCCGGACTTCACTTTGAACGGCACCTGCTGGATCTCGGAGCCGACTTCGCTGTAGGCGCGCCCCATGAAGCGTTTGATGGAAAACACCGTGTTGGTGGGGTTGGTGACGGCCTGACGCTTGGCCAACTGGCCCACCAGACGCTGTCCGTCCTTGGTGAATCCGATTACGGAAGGCGTTGTGCGGCCGCCCTCGGCGTTGGTGATGACGACGGGTTTTCCACCCTCAACCACTGCGACGCAGGAGTTGGTGGTACCCAGATCTATTCCGATTATTTTTCCCATTTCTTATTCCTCCATGGTACTTTTATTTTACTTCAATGTTTATTACATCGGCACCTTTGCCGCCGGAAGGCATTTCTTCCGTGGGCGGCTCGGTTTCCGTCTGTTTGTTTTCATGTTTGCCTGAAGAGACGGCCACGCGCACAGGACGCAGCACCTTGTCGTGCATGGTGTAGCCGTTTTGGATGACGGCAGCCACGAGGTTGGCCTCGTATTCGCTGGGAATATGGGCCAAGGCCTCATGCAGCGAGGGATCGAACTCTTCGCCGAGGGCTTCGATCTTGCAGACTCCCTCTTTGCCGAGGATGCTGCGCAACTGCTGTTCGATCTGCGTTACGCCCTTCACGAAGGCGTTGTCATGGTCGGCTGCCTCCTCCTGGCTGAGGGCGCGCTCGAAGTTGTCCATTACGTCGCAGATCTCCAAAGCCAGCTTTTGCGTGGCCAGCTTGATCCAATCGCTCTTTTCGGCGATGCTGCGGCGGCGGTAGTTCTCAAATTCCGCCATGCTGCGCAGGTATTTATCCTTCAGTTCCTGATTCTCGCGTTCCAGTTCGGCCACTCTCTGCATCGGGTCCGGCTCCTTTTGCTCTTCCTGCGGTCCAGTTTCGGTTTCAGCAGCCGCGGCCACTTTTTCGGAGGCGGCCTCCGCCGTACTTTCTTCCTGATATGCTCTCATTTCCAATTCCATGCCTTGTTTATCCTTTTTCTTTTTCACATCTCCTCCTATTTGGCCACCATCATGCCTTTGCGGGTGGTTTCGGTGATCGTCTGCGTGATGTCGCGGATCAGCGGGATCAGCTTGCGGTAATGCGTTCGCAAAGGCGCCACCACACCGAGGTAGCCGGGAATGCCGAACACCTCGTAGCGGCCGTAGATGAGGCAGAACTCCGTCCACTCGGGAACGTTGAAATCCTCGCCCATCAGCACGTTCACCTCTTTGCCGCTATCTTTGCTGCGCATCAGGTTGATCACGAGGTCCTGCCGCTGGATGAAGTTCATGAAACTGAGAATGTTACGTTTGCTGTCAAATTCAGGCTGCTCCAGAAACTTGATGCTGCCGTCATAGTTGATGAAGAAATCGCTGATATCCACGAAAGCCCTGTGCAGCTCGCGCAGGAAAGTGCTCACCATGGGATTGTCGCGATACATGTTTTCGCGCATCTCAACCAGCACTCGGTTGGCGATGTCGTAGATGCGGAGCCCGGCCAGTTCGTCGTTCAGATAGCGCACCAGCTTTTTAAGCTGCGCTTCTGTGAATTCCTGCTCGAGCTTCATAACCACGGTCTTGTCCAGTCCCGAATCGAGGCTCATCACGAAGATGTATTTGCCGTTGCCGATGGGAAACACTTCCAGCTTCGCCAGATAGCCGCCGGAGATCTCGGGCTCGGCCACAAAGCTGAGCTGGTCCGTCTCCTGCGCCAGCAGCAGCATTATGTAATGCAGCGCCAGCGGCGTGTCCTTGTAATGCTTGATCAGCAATTCGCGCAGCACTTCCATGTCCTTGAAACGCACGTTCGCGTGCTCCGCTTCGATGAGGCGGAGGTAGCTGCGATAGCCCAGGATGGTGGGCACGCGTCCCGCGGAAGTGTGCGGCTGGCTGATCTGAGCGGCTTGCTCCAGCTTCATCAGATCGAGGCGCAGCGTTGCCGAACTCACTCCGGTGAGATACTTTTCGTTCAGCACGCGTGACGACACCGGCTCGTTGCTGCTGATGTATTCATCAACCAGCGCGGCCAGCGTGGCATTGAGTCTGAGCTGATTTTTTTTCATGTCTCGGCGGTCACTCCCTTGGATATTTTAGCACTCACTTCGGTAAACTGCTAATCTAAGGACAAAGTAATCGAAAGCGAAAAATTGTCAATCGAAAAGTGAGACTGCTAAAAAATCCGCCCACCTGCTTGGATACAAATGCATGACTTCGCTGATCCGGAATGACATCGACACACCACCAACGCCAACCGCTCCCTCCTCCCCATCCATAAACCCTTGTGGTTTCGCCCTCCACAACATGCTAAATTCGGGCTGTCTTCGGCGACGGCAACAGAGGAGCAGCACCGTGGACAGAGACGGCAGATCTCACCTGCCGGTGGTCACGCAGCCAATAACAATGTCTCGCGCGCGGGGAACTTATCTGATGAACAAGCCTCTCAGCAGGATGATCTCGCCGCTGATCTGCAAGCGCAGGAAGAAGACGCCGCTATCGAACAGTCCCAGCGTGAGCGGATCGAGGGGGATTTCGTTGATGCCCGCTTTCACCGAGCATTCGCGCTCGCCCAGTTTCCGGCCTTTGGCGTTGTAGAGGGAAACGCGGACGCTGCCTGTGGCATCTCCAACCCCAAAGGACAGCTTCGCGGTGCCGGAAAAAGGGTTGGGCGTGAGACGCGGCGCCATTTCAGCGGTGGGCAAAGTGGGATCGTCAGCCGCGACGATGCTTACGGTAACTATATTCGAGGGATCGGAGAAATGGTCTCCGTAGCGGGCTTTCACATAGAATTCGTGGGTGCCGCCGCTGAGATTGGTGACGGTGTGGGTGAGGATACCGCCCTCCACGGCCTGGACGAGTTCGTCGTTCATGAAGATGTAATACTGGTCCGGCACAACGTAGGGCGAGGGCGGCTGCCAGCTTAGCACGACGCTGGCAGGCGGCATCTGCTCAGCGGAAAGGTTTCGCGGCGGCAGGTATTGCGCGCCGAGGCTGCCATTGCCGTTGATCCGCATGGCATAGATGTCATAGGCCGAATTGCCTTGTTCCCAGACCAGAACGCTCCAATTGTCGGGATGGGTATCACAGTCATAGTGCATTTTCGGATCCACGCTATTGGCCACCATCAAGCTGCCCTGCGTCCAAATCACTTCGTCTGCGGCATTCAAGCAGGTGGCAAAGAGATTATTGGTTCCGTATGCATAGAGGAAAACTGCTCCGGCAGGTACGAGGTAGGAGGCGATGGTATTGCATTCCGAGGGCCCGATGTCGATGTAGGCGGGCCCGGTTTCGCCCCAGAGGCGGTTTCCGCTGAAACTCATCAGCTGCCGTGCGAGGCCAGCGTTGTTCTGGTTGGCATCGGTTTCGCGGTAGAAGACGTAAACCTGCTGACCGGCAGTGTCCACGGCGATTTTGGGATAGTATTGCTGATTGGCGGGACTAACGCTCACGAGGCTGCCGTTCATCCCCATGCTGGCGCTTCCATCCGCGGCTATCCTTTGGCAATAGACGTCGTTGTCCATGTTGCTGTCGCGGTCTTCATACCAGGCCAGCACTGCGCCTCCCGCTCCGTCACTGGCAAAAGGGATGAGTTGCTGCCAGGCGGCGATCCCGCCCGCTTCGCTTACAGCTGCGGTCCACGGAAATGTCCCTTCCGGAGTGCCCTTCACCAAGTGAATGTGACGGGTGGGCGACCAATAGGGACCGGTGTCGTAATAGAGTTTGAGCAGAATGTCGTTGCCCACCCCCTGAATGATCTGCGGCCAGGTGTAGCTGCCAGCGGTGGACGACAATTCTATGCCGTTTTCGCCCCAAAGCTTCTGCCCCGCGGCGCTGAGGCGGTTGATCACGACAGAGGTGTTGGCAGGCCCCATGCGCTGCCAGGCGAAATAGCTGCTGCCGTCGGCGGAACAGAAACAGACAGGCGACATGTTGCCATAATCCATGTTGGTGTCATTGGACAGGGCAATGCCGTCGGCGCCCCAGAGGAATTGGCCAGCGGGGCCGATCTTGTAGGCCACAACGTTGTTCACGCCGGCGTTGCGGATGTCCTGGAAGACGATTACGGCGTTGCCGTCCGGATCAACGTCGAGGTCGTATTCGGTGAGCCAGGTCATCTGATCGTGGGAGCTGATGAGCAAGCCCAGCGGATCGGTCCAGATGTGGTTTCCATGCGTATCCATGAGGTTCAGGAACACTTGGTAGGCTCCGGATTGGGTGTCGAAACGGCAGATGTAGGTATTGCCGTTGGGCGCGATGGACACCTTGGGCATCACCTGTTCGCCAGTGAAACCGGCAATGAGAGTGGGATTATACGGATCCGCGCTCCACTCGGCAAAGAGGGCTGTCGCGACAAGGCAGGCAGCGAAGATCATAAAGATATGTTTCATGCTACACCTCGCTTGGTTGAATACCGCCATTTTTGGCCTTGGGGGATTTTTGGTCAAGCAATATTTTGGGTTCTCTTTCAAATCGGGTGGGTTAAGCCCCATGCGGAAAACGTCGGCGTGAGGGTGAAGTGGCCGGGGACCCTGTGGAGGAGTGCAACGGTGCCCTCTGGCCATTAAAGCCATTGCCCGGGTCCCGGACGCGCCTCCCGCCTGATAGCCGCGTTTGATGCGAGAATCAGGCGGGAAGCATGAGAGGAGAATGGAAGCGAGCGCTCAAGGCGTGACTGACAGGATATGGCGGTGGGTAAGCATTGCTGTCGCCCCCAGGCTTTACCCACCCGGTTTGGAAGAGAGCCATGTTTTATCCAAAGAGAAACCGGGGAAGGGAGAAAGAGTTGCATGGCGGTGGTGGTGCGCAAACCTTTTCTCCTTTGCCCTTTTGCTCTGTCGCTATTCAAACAACCAATCGTAGCGCGTAACCGGCAGCGCGTAGAGCTCGGTCTTGTCCAGCTCCAGCAGTTCCGCCAGCACATCGTATAATGACGGACTGGCGAGGCTTTTGCCGATCAGCAGGCGCGAGCCGTTCCACTCGGTGGAGGTGACGATGCGCTTGAGGTCATAGTCTTTGCTGCGGGTGGCGGTGCTTTTGGTAAAGATGTGCTCACTGGTTCGGAAAAAGTCCTGAAGGCGTTTCTCCACCCGCATACGCAGTTGATCAGGAATCCCGATGCCAACGATCTCGCCTGTGGGCAGCTTGCCTTTGCCGCTGAGGGCTTCGCTGCGCAGCAAACGGAATTGGGGGATGCGCGGCTGGGCCAAGGCATCAGCGATCTTTTCAGAGCTGTAAGCCTGATGGAAAGTGACGTCGCAGTATTCGCACACACTGGCCACGCCCAAAGGCAGCGGCGGACAGAGGCTCACCCGCGGATGGGGCGAAAAGCCTTGCGTGAAGACGGTTTCGAGCGGCATCTGCCCGATGAGGCGGAAAAGCATGCGCATCCAATCCAGATGCGATATGAAGCGCAGAATGCCGTCCTTGGCATACCAGAGTCGATAGCGGTGCTGGATCTGGCCCTGTTGGAGCTGGAAAGTATTTTTGTTGCTGACTTCCGCCGCGGGCGAAGCGTTGTAGGCGGGGGCGTCCACGGTCCTCACCACAGGGCCGCATATTCCACATTGGGAGCAGACTTCGCGGCAATCGGGGGTGGTTTCGCCAGCCAGCGCGTGAGCCCATTCGCGGCGCAGAAACTTCTTTGTGATGCCGATGTCCACGAAATCCCAGGGCAGCGGCTCCTCCCCGTCCCTTTCCCGCAGATAGTTCTCCACGTCGATGCATGTGGCGGTGGAAGCCTGTTCCCAGATGGAATAGTCGAAACACTCGTTCCAGCCGTCGAAGCGGGCGCCGAGGCACCAGGCGCTGTGGATGAGTTCGCCCACGCGGGCGTCGCCGCGGGAAAAGACGGCTTCCAGCAGTGAACTCTCTATGGTATGGTATTTCACGCGGATGCTGCGTTGGCGGGAAAAGGCCTGCTTCACCTTCAGGCAGCGGCGCAGCAGCTCCTCACGGGAAAGCATTGCTACCCATTGGAAGGGCGTGAAAGGCTTTGGCACAAAGGGTGAGAGGGTAACGTTGATCTGCAGGCGGCGGCTGAGGGAGGCGATCTTTTGAGTGAGGGTGATGATGCCATCTATGTCCTCTTCGGTCTCCAGCGGCAGGCCCACCATGAAATAAAGCTTGATCTTCTGCCAGCCGAGGTCGAGAGCGGTTTGCACGCCCTGGATGATATCCTCTTCGCTGAGGTTTTTGTTGATCACGTCGCGCAGACGCTGAGAACCCGCTTCGGGAGCGATGGTGAGGCCTTCGCGGCCAAGTTCGCGCAGCAAACCCACCATGGCGGGATCGAGGGCATCCACCCGCAGCGAAGGCAGCGATATGTGCGTGCGGTCGGTATCCACGGCTGCAAGCAAACCCGCCAGCAGTTCCTTCACGCGGCTGTAATCGCTGCTGGAAAGGGAGAGCAAGCCAGCTTCGTCCCAACCCGTTAGCGCCACTTCGCGCAGGATCTCGTCGCGCACTTCGGCGGCGTCGCGTTCCCGCACCGGACGGTAGAAGTAGCCGGCGTGGCAAAAACGGCAGCCACGGGAACAGCCGCGCATGATCTCGGACACGCAGCGGTTGTGGGTGGCGAGTTGCCAGGAAAGCAGCTGCGGGCTGTGCAAAGTGGCGCTGGCGCCGAAGCTGGTAAATTTGCGCGATATCACCCTTTGCCCCGCAGGCATCGCCGGAACATGGCAGCCGTCTAGCTTTGCCAGTTCCTCAAGCCGCCTTTCCCTATCCTTCACGCGGATGAATACGGCTGCTATCTCAGCGATGGCCTCCTCCGCCTCCCCAAGGAAAAATACGTCGATGAAGCAGGACAGCGGCAGGGGATTGGTGGCGCAGGGACCTCCCGCCATCACGATTGCATCGCCTTCCGCGCGCTCATTTGCCAGCACGGGAATGCCTGCCAGGTCCAGCGTTTCGGGAATGTTCGAATAGGTGAGTTCGCTTTGCAGGGTGATGCCCACGAGGTCAAAATCCCGCAGCGGGCGGCGGCTTTCGAGGCCGAAGAGGGGCAGCTGTTCGCGGCGCATGATGTCGATCATGTCCAGCCAGGGCAGATAGGCGCGGTCGGCCATCACGCCCTCCAAGCGGTTGACGATGGAGTAGAGGATCTTCAGCCCCAGATGCGAGACGCCCACCTCGTAAACGTCGGGATAGACAAAGCAGAAATTCACATCCTGCCAGGCTTTGCGCACCGCGTTGAGCTCGTGGTCGATATAGCGCGAGGGCTTTTCCACGCGGGGCAGCCAGGGCTCGATGAAAACCTCTTGCATGGCTAAAGAGAACGGATGCGGATGTTTACGTGGTGTTTATCGCCCCAGCGGAGGAGGGTTTTGCAGGCGGGATTGTCCTGCAGGTGTTTGCGGACGTTGGTGGCGCCGGCGGAGAGGTCCTCGAGGGTGTCGTCGTAGCGGCATTCCTGCAGGTAAAAGCGGTCGCCGGGCTTCAGCAGTTCCTGCACGCGGGCGATGTCTTTCCAGTCGAAGAGGCGTTCAAAAAAGGTGGTACGAAATTCGTATTCCTTACCGCTGCCGCGCAAGGTTTCCATGCTGCGGAGAATGTCCTCCACGGGCACTGAGGAGCGCGAAACCAGATGGTAAAGGTCGGCCGGCGCTTTCACGTCCATCGCCCAGTAGTCAACAAGTTCCTGCTCCACAAGGCTTTGCAGCACATCTGGATGCGAGCCGTTGGTGTCCATCTTCACGAGGAAACCCAGATACTTCAGTTTCTTCACGAAGCCGATCAGATCGGGCTGCACCGTGGGTTCGCCGCCGGTGATGACCACGGCGCCAAGTTTGCCTCTTCTTCGCCTGAGGAAATCCAGCACCCGTCCCGTCGCCAGAGGCTTTTCAAAGCGCGCGGGATCCACCAGTTCGGGGTTGTGGCAATAGGGGCAGCGAAAATTACAGCCCTGCGTGAAGACGATGGCCGCCAGCTGTCCGGGGTAGTCGAGCAGCGAGAACTTCTGAAAACCGCCTATCTTCATCAGAGCGCGTGATGCTTCGCGGGATCCGTCGCGTGGCTGTTCTTGATGGTGTCGAAAGTGGTGCGCAGCTTGAATTCGGCCTTTTTGCCCTCGTTCCATTGCGAGACGGGGCGCAGGTATCCCACGATGCGTGAGAAGACCTCCGTTTGCCTTTGGCATTGCGGACAGTGGGCCTGTTCGCCAACGATGTAGCCGTGTTGGGGGCAGATGCTGAAGGTGGGCGAAAAGGTGAAGTAAGGCAGGCGATAGTTCGAGCAGATGGTGCGCACCAGCTTGCGAATGCTTTCGCCGTGTTCAACCCTTTCCCCCCCAAAGATATGCAGCACGGTTCCGCCGGTGTATTTGGTCTGCAATTCGTCCTGGAGGTCGAGCACCTCGAAAATGTCGTCGGAGAAATTCACCGGCAGTTGGGAGCTGTTGGTATAGAAAGGCGTGGCGTCGCCGCAGTTGGCGCTGATGATGTCCGGATGGAATTTCTTGTCGAGGATGGCGAGGCGGTAGCTGGTGCCTTCAGCCGGCGTTGCTTCAAGGTTGTAGTTGCATTCGGTCTCTTCCTGGAATTCCACCAAACGTTCCCGCAGATAGTCCATCACTTTTAGCGCGAAGGCGCGTCCTTCCTCGCTTCCAAGGTTTTTGCCCAGGTAGTTCACGCAGGCTTCGTTCATGCCAATGATGCCGATGGTGGAAAAGTGGTTTTTCCAATATTGCAGAAAGCGTTCGTAGATCTTCTTCAGATAAAAGCGCGTGTAGGGATAGAGCCCGTTCAGAGTATAGCGTTCCAGGATCTTGCGCTTGATCTCGAGGCTGTTTTTGGCGATCTGCAGATTCTCTTCCAGCAGCGCGAGGAACTCTTCCTCGCTATGGGCACGGTAGCCGATGCGCGGCAGGTTGAGCGTCACCACGCCGATGGAGCCGGTGAGCGGATTGGCGCCGAACAAGCCTCCACCGCGGGCTTCCAGCTTGCGCGTATCCAGGCGCAGACGGCAGCACATGGAGCGCGCGTCGTTGGGATCGAGATCGGAATTCACGAAGTTCGAGAAGTAGGGAATGCCGTATTTGGCGGTGGCCTCCCACAGATAGCTCAGCTTGGGATCGTCCCAGCTGAAGTCTTTTGTGATGTTGTAAGTGGGTATGGGAAAAGTAAATACGCGTCCCTTGGCGTCGCCTTCGATCATCACCTCAAGGAAGGCTTTGTTCAGCATGTCCATTTCAGACTGAAAGTCCCCGTAGTTCTGCGCTTGCGGCTCTCCGCCAACGATCACGGGGCTGTCTTTGTAGATGTCGGGCGGCTGCAAATCCAGCGTGATGTTCGTGAACGGCGTCTGGAAGCCAACGCGGGTGGGCACGTTGATGTTGAAGATGAATTCCTGCAGCGCTTGCTTCACCTCGTGGTAATCCAGCTTGTCGTAGCGGATGAAGGGGGCCAGCAGCGTGTCGAAGTTGGAGAAAGCCTGCGCTCCGGCAGCCTCTCCCTGCAGCGTGTAAAAGAAGTTCACGATCTGCCCCAGCGCGCTGCGGAAATGCTTCGCGGGCGAACTCTCCACCTTGCCTTCAGCGCCGCAAAAGCCCGTCATCAGCAGGTCCATGAGGTCCCAGCCCACGCAGTAGACGGAAAGCTGGCCGAGGTCGTGGATGTGGATGTCGCCCTCGATGTGCGCGCGGCGGATCTCCGGCGGATATATCTTGTTCAACCAGTAGGTTTTGCTGATCTCACTGGCGATGTAGTTGTTCAAACCCTGCAGCGAATAGGCCATGTTCGAATTCTCGTTCACCTGCCAGTCGAGCTTTTCCAGATACTGGTCGATGAGCTGCACGCCGCCGGTGGAAAACATTTCGCGGATGCGCGCGTGCTGGTCGCGATAGATGATGTACGCTTTCGCCGCTTTCTTGTAAGGAGATGCCAGCAGCACCTCTTCCACGATGTCCTGGATCCTCTCCACTTCAGGAATGGCGGTATCTATGATCTGCGCCGCGAGGTTCACCACCCGCGCCGTCAAAACTTCGGCCGTGTCGCCCTCAAACTCTCCCGTGGCCTCACCTGCCTTGCGAATTGCCCGCACGATCTTGTGCTTATCAAAACTGACAATGTTGCCGTTGCGTTTCCGAATCTTCGAAAACATCACAACCTCCCTTGCGAAACATATCGATAATCTTTTCGCACGCATGGGTTTGTAACTTTTAGGCTCACTTTAACCATACGCGCGCCAATGCTGCGAATTGCATACAAACAGGAACTTAGCATTTCTGTCAAGCTAAACTTGCGGCTTTTCGGCACTATTTTTCCCAAAGCCGTCTGAGGCCTGAAGAAAAAAGATCCGGCGGGAGAGCAGGCATCATTTACGCCATATAAGCATGAGTCATATGCGCATGTTCAGCAGGAGGCTTTTGACCCAAGCTGAGCAGGAGTCATGCTCGCCAGAACAGCTTCCACAGGCTCCATTAAGCGCGCATGTGACTTATACGAACCACCCCACCGCTACTACCCGCACGAGCACTGCCCCCCTAAATGCTGTTCCAGCGAGAAAGCCAGACTATAACCGAAGCGACTCTTGCTTGTTGTGGGATCAGACTTTCCGCCGCCTCATTCACCAAACTGACAGATGGCGCGAGTTTCTACATCACGGGAATACGATGGCTGTCACATAATAGAATTTGAACTGGCAGCTCAGGTCAGTGTCTGCCACATATGTTGTTTCATACGGCGAACCGGGCAGCAATTCCCACGGCCCGTTTTCGGGATCAAAGCTGTAATATAAGTTGTAGAGGCTGACATCGGGGTTTGCGTCCCAGGAGATGACAACCCTGCCAAGATCAGGCTCGTAGACGATGTGGACGTTTTCTGGCGGAGGCGGGGGTGGAGGCGGTTCGTAAACCTGGATCTCGAACCACGGCGTCTCGTTGTTGGCTGGGTCCATATCGCCGTCAATCTGCACTATTCCTGAGATGTAGTAGGTGCCAGGCGCGGTGAAGGTCCATTCGAGGGGGATGCAAACCATTTGGCCTGGGGCGATGGGTTGGTCGGTGATGAGGATGCTGGTCGAAGTTCCGCTGGTCCAGTCGAAGATCCCGACAATATAGGTCTCTTCTGTCACGATGCCCAGGTTGTGGATGCTGAGGTCGAAGAAGGAAGGTATGTCCACATAGCCAGTGGCCGGGCTGGTTAGACTAATCGCGGCGAGGTCGTGCACATGAAACTCGGTGCTGCCCCAGGCGAAATAGGTGCTGCCGGACAAAATGAGCGCCACAGGAACGCTGCTCTGCACGGGATAGCGTGTGTCGGGCAGGATGGGGCCGATTCCCAGGGGATTTGATACCGCTCCCCAGGGCCCTTCAAGCATCATGGCCTGCACCAGGTAGGTCTGCTCCAGCGTTCCCGCCAGGTTGTCGCTGTTGCCGGTGCTGTTGTTGAAGCCATCCACCTTCACCACAGTCATGGGCGACAGATCAAGCCCGGAATTGATCACCACATGATACGACCAATCCCCCATGGCGGTCGTTAGCGGCGGATTTACATCTCCACAGGGCCTGCCCGCGATGCTCACTGTCACCGTCTGTCCCGCGGGTTCAGTGATGAGGCGGAATGGCTTGTATACGTTGCAGGTGATCTCCGTTCCACAGGGTTCGCTGCCCAAACCGAGGGGGTAGTCGATTATTGCCGGACCCGGCGCGAACAGCGGAAACTCCCGTCGCAGCGGACCGCAGATATAGGAGCCGTGATACCATTCCTCCGCATAGAGGCCCGGATCGACCCCATCCACTTCGCCGGGATTGCCGCAGGCGAGCACGGGCACGTTCGGCTCTTCGCATTGGATCACACCCCGCACGAGTCGCAGCCCGCCTGTCGTTTCTGTGCCGATCCTCAGAGGATAAGCCAATTGCAGCGTGCCCAGCGAATACATCGTCAGCCCGCCGGTGATGATGTGCTGTCCTCCGGCGTTGGTTTCTATCTCATGGCTCGTTTGCCGCCAGCGACATTCGGGATTTTCCGTGAGGAAAGCGCAGTAGGTGTAGTCGCGGGAAGTTACGTTCGGCTCATGTTCAATTAGAGTGGGTAAGTCCATCCATAAGGTACCCACAGCGTTGCAGAACTTTGAGCCTAAAGTAATCAAAGTCCTTGTAACCGTATGCTCTTTTCAGTAGGGTTTTGATTACGTTG
>JAJBAV010000013.1 GCA_020532085.1 Candidatus Cloacimonadota bacterium
AACCGCGCCATCCCCCCCCCCCCCCCCCCAACCCCGTTGAAGTCCAAGACGGCCGGGCAGCTTCAGCAGGTGATGAAAACGTGGATGCCGGCTTGAACTCCAACCTAAAGAAAACCACCTTTAATCAATTTATCAGTTTATCAATTCCTTTCCACGGCCCCCTGCCACTCTCCCCCTCCAGGGCCAGGACGCAGGATAGCTAAGATATAGATATATATACTATATAGATATAATATATACTAATATAGTAGGTATTAGTAGTTATATAGATATATATATGTTATATATGTTCTTACGTCCAGGTATTGTCAATTTCTGCCTGCAGGACCTGTCCCTGGGGGCCGTGGAAAGGAATTGATAAACTGATAAATTGATTAAACAGGATTGAGGTGGCCGAGGAAGGGAAATTTGCACGTTAAGGAAAAGGGGCTGCAGTGGCAGCCCCTCCCTTTTCTATCAGCTTATGTCTATATCGGAAAGCACTGGGTTCAGCGCTTACCTTGGCGCCACTCTGTTTCGGTAGCCAATGTCGTCCTCCTGGCAGAATATCGCCTGCCATTCCATCAGGCTTCACACTCACTCGAGGAAGTCCCAGTGTGGCGTTTTTCCCATTTTTCTTTCGCATGCCCCGGTTTTCTCATACACACGTTTATGAGGCTATGTTTACCAGTGTGACAATATGCCCCGCATCGCCCCCGAATGATCCCCACGCTATATGCGGGAGGCTTCCGTGGGCAATTTGAATGGAGATGGAACAGGGATGAAAAGGACGAAAGGAATGATGGGACGAAAGCAAGGTTTAAACGGGATCAAAGAAAAGGTATGTTGGATCGGTGCAACTCATCAGTGATGTTTTACAGCGTGTTTGGGTGGTACCCAGCGCTCTGTGGGGAGCCTCCCAAACCACTCCGGAAGCGGAAAATGCGGATTTAGCTTGACAGATAGGCCCCGCGCAAATGTTATTCCTTTTCAGCTAAAACTAGTGATGATGCGGCCCCGCGCTGCGGGGAGCGGGAGACAAGAATGAAATATTTTAGGAAACTGGTGGGCGAAAAATGTTACCTGTCGCCGATCTCGCTGGACGACACGGAGCGCTTCACCGAATGGGTGAACGACATGGAGATGGGCCTGTTCATGCTGTTTTCCACGGACGTCCTGGACCTGGACAGGGAGCGCGAGATCCTCAGCCAGATCAGGCGGAACAATGTGTCCTTCGCCATTGTGGACAAGGCATCGGACGAGGCGATCGGGATCTGCGGGCTGGTAAACGTTGACCAGGTGCACCGCCATGCTAATTTCGGCATCTTCATCGGCGACAAGGCCTGCTGGAACAAAGGCATCGGCACGGAGGCCACCCAGCTCATCCTGGACCACGCTTTCAACAACATCAACCTGAACAACGTCAGCCTGGAGGTTTACGACTTCAACCAGCGCGCCATCAGCTGTTACGAGAAGGTTGGCTTCAAATACGTGGGCCGGCGCCGCAAGTTCATCTTCAAGGCCGGCACCTATCACGACGTTTTGATCTACGACATCCTGGCGGAGGAATTCGCCAGCCCCCGGGTGAAGGAAACCTTTGCCCGCGCCACCGGCAAAGGCGACAGCCAAAAATAGATGTTCCGCGAAATCAAAGGCCAGTCCAGCGCTCTGCAGATCCTGAAGCTGGCCATGGACAACGACCGGATCGCCCAAGCCTATCTTTTCCACGGCAGCGACGGCGTGGGCAAATTCACCACCGCCCTCTACTTTGGCATGGCGCTGAACTGCCTTTCCAAGAGTGAATTCCGCCCCTGCGGGGTATGCTCCTCCTGCCGCAAATTCCTGGCGCTGGACCATCCCGACCTGCTCTACGTCTTCCCCACCCCCAATCTGGGCCTCAATCTGGACGGCGAGATCACCAAGACGGAATACAAAAAGGAATACGAAGGCTACGTCCGCGGCAAGATCGACACCCCCTGGGAGGACTACCAGTTCAGCTCCAACATCATGATCCGCGTGGAAAGCGTCAACTGGCTGATCAAACGCCTCAGCCTCTCCGCCTATGAGGCCTCCCACCGCGTGTGCATCATCGAAGACGCCGACCAGATGAACATCCCCACCTCCAACGCCTTCCTCAAAACCCTGGAAGAGCCGCCGCCGGCCACAGTGATCATCCTGATCACCAACAACCCTTCCCAACTGCTGCCCACAGTGGTTTCCCGCTGCCAGCCGGTGCGCTTTCAGCCTGTGACCCCGCGCGTGATCGAAGGCATCCTGCGCGACCGCTTCAACGTCTCCCAGGAGCTCGCCCGCACCGCCTCCCACATCGCCGACGGCAGCGTGAAGCGCGCCATCCACTTTGCCCAAAACGAGTCCTCGGAACTGCGCGAACGGGCCTTCGAGATCCTGGAGCTGGCCGCCGCGGGCAAGGACCTCGCCCATTTCCGCTCGCTGCAGGGGCAGTCGCGCAAATACACGGCGGAAAACGCGATCGAGATCCTGCGCTACAGCAGCCTGTTCGCCGGAGACCTGAACCTGGTGGAGGACTCCCCCGACGAGGTGGTGAACGTGGACAAGAGGGATTTCCTGCGCTCCGCGAGGCAACAACTGGAGCTGGTGGACCCCGCCGATCTCACGGACCGGGTGATCAACTTTGTGCTGCTGATGGAGGATCATATCCGCAAACTGCGCGGCAACGCCAATCTGCAGCTGGTGATGCTCAACCTCTACTTCCAGTGGAAACAGCTGCTACGGGCCTGACATGAGCGACAACAAACTGGTGCGTAACATCAGCGTGATGTCCTTCGCCATCTTCCTGAGCAGGATCATGGGGCTGATCCGCGACCAATTGATGGCCTTCTGTTTTGGCACCACCTTTCTCAACGACGCCTTCGTGGTGGGCTACAAGATCCCGAACCTGCTGCGTTCGCTGTTTGGGGAGGGCGCGCTATCGGCGTCCTTTGTGCCCATCTACAACGAGATCGGCATCAAAGAGGACCGCAAGACCCAGATCAACTTCGCGCTGCAGGTGCTGGGCATCCTCTCATCGTTTTTGCTCACGCTCACCGTGATCGGGATCGTCTTCGCGCCCTGGATCGTGAAGCTGCTCTACCCCGGGCTGGCGCCCCAAACCTACAAACTGGCCGTGCTGCTCACCCGCATCATGTTTCCCTATCTGTTCTGGATCGGACTTTCCTCCACCATGATCGCCATCCTCAATTCCCACGAACGCTTTTTTATGACCGGCCTCTCCTCCGCGCTGCTGAACCTGGGCATGATCCTGAGCATGGTGATCCCCCGCTTCGTTTTCAAGCTCGAGGGCGAAGAGCTGGTCCGCTGGGCTGCCTGGGGTGTGTTTGGCGGCGGTTTTTTGCAGACGGTCATCAACTTTCCCTACCTCAAACAGTTCGGGTATCCCTTCAAACTCTTCGTGCGCTTTGGCGGCGAGGCCCTGAAAACGATGTGGACCCGCTTTCTGCCCTCGCTGATCGGTGTGGGCATCCGCGAGATCAACCTGGTGGCCGATAGCCTCATGGCCTCGTTCTTGGCCGTGGGCAGCATTTCCGCGCTGGAATACGGCTACCGCCTCTTCCAATTTCCCCTGGGTATGTTCGCCGTTTCCACCGGCATGGTGTTGCTGCCCACTTTTTCCAGGCAGGTAACCAAGGGCGAATGGCCGGAGCTTTCCCAAAACCTGCGCGTGGCGGCGGTGAACCTCATCTACCTGATGCTGCCGATCACCACGCTGATCATCGCATTGGGCGGCGACCTCGTGCAGGTGGTGTTCCAACGCGGGGCCTTCGACGCCAAGGCCAGCCTCTGGACCCAGCAGGCCCTCATCTTCTACAGCCTCGGCCTCATCTTTTTCAGCTTCAACCAAACCCTCACCCCGCTCTTTTACGCCAACAAGGACACCCGCACCCCCATGCGGATCGCCGCCGCCATGGTGGCCCTGAACATCGTGCTGAACTTCATCCTGATGCAGTTCCTGCAGCATCGTGGGCTGGCCTTCGCCACCTCCCTCACCGCGATGGCCAATTTCGGCATCCAATATCACCTCATCCGCAAAAAAATGCCCCAGATCAGCTTCGCGGGGATCCTGCCCAATCTGCTGAAGACCCTGGGCATTTGCGCGCTGATGCTGGCTTTGCTGCTTGTGGCCAACCACTTTTACCAGCCGCGGGGATTCTGGCCCCAGCTGTTCAAGCTGGGCTTGCTGGGAACGGCCTCGCTGCTCTTCTTCTACGGCTTCGGCCTGCTGCTGAAGCTGGATTTCCTGGCCCAGGCGCGGGACCGCCTATGGAACAGATTCCGCCGCAAATAGCGCAGAAACTCCACCTCCTGCCCCAGCAGCCAGGCATCTACATCTGGAAAAACGCCGCCGGCGAGGTGATCTACGTGGGCAAGGCCCGCCTGCTGGAAAGCCGCATCAAAAGCTATCTGAACAACTCACCCAAGGATGCCAAGACCGAGCAGCTCCTGCGCCACATCACCGACCTGGACTACATCATCACCCTTTCGGAGCACGACGCCTTCATCCTGGAAGCAAACCTCATCCGCCGCCACCAGCCCAAATACAACATCCTGCTGAAGGACGACAAACGCTATCCCTTCGTGAAGATCACCCTCGCGGAACCCTTCCCCCGCATCATGGTAACCCGCGAGTTGGTGCAGGACGGCTCCCGCTATTTCGGGCCCTTCACCGACGCCAAATCCCTGCGCATGACCCTGCGCAATTTCGAGTGGATCTTTCCCATCCGCACCTGTTCACGGGTGATCCCTGCCGACCAGGTGCGCTTCAAACAGGCCTGCATCAACCACCAGTTGGGCAAATGCCCGGCTCCCTGCATCGGAGCTGTTACGCGGGCCGAGTACCTGCGCGTGGTGAAACGCCAGATGAGCTTTTTCGACGGCAAACACCAGGAAGTGCTGGATGAGCTGCGCGCCGAAATGAACGAGCTGGCCGGGGAGCTCAAATTTGAACAGGCCGCCCGCACGCGCGACCGCATCATCGCCATCGAACGCATCCAGAAACGCCAGGTCGTGTATTCCCCGGACGCCCGCAACACAGATGTGATCGGCTTTTACCAAGAGGAAAAACTGGCCGTTGGCGTGGTGCTGAGGATCATGAGCGGCATGGTGGTCAACCGCGAGGACTATCCCCTCGCAAATGTGGAAAACGACGCTCCGGAAGAGGCTTTGGCCGCCTTCATCAAGCTCTATTACACCAGCCGGGATGAACTACCGGACGAGATTTTGCTGCCGCAGGAACCGGCGGAATTCGAAGAGCTGAACTCCTGGCTGGGCGGAAAACTGAGCCTGCCCCAGCGCGGGGAGAAGAGCCGGCTGCTGGCCATGGCCAAGCGCAACGCATTCCAGCTTATCGAAGAGCGCAAACTCGCCCACATCCGCCGCGCGAACCGCACTGTCTTTCCCATCCAGGAACTCAAGGAAAAACTCGCCCTGCCCAGATTGCCACGCAAGATGGTCTGCATGGACATCTCCACCATCCAAGGCACGGATACGGTGTCCTCAGCCGTGTTCTTCGAAAACGGCAGGGCCAAAAAGAAATCCTACCGCCACTTCATCATCCGCCAGGTTGACTCCCAAAACGATTATGCCGCCCTCCAGGAAACCCTCACCCGCTTCCTGAACGAGACCGCCAAGGATCCCTCCATGCTGCCGGACCTGCTCATCATCGACGGCGGCAAAGGCCAGCTTGCTGCCTGCAAAGAGGTTTTGGACGCCTCCGCGCATCCGGACGTCCCCATCATCTCGCTGGCCAAACGCGCCGAGGAAGTCTATCTGCCCGGCCGCCCCGAATCCATCATCCTGCCCCGCTCCTCTTCTTCCCTGCGGCTGCTCACCTCCATCCGCGACGAAGCCCACCGCTTCGCCATCAACTTTCACCGCTCCCGCCGCTCCAAACGCACCCTGCTGAGCGAACTGGAGGACATCCCCGGCGTGGGCGAGCAGACCAAATTCCTGCTGCTCAAAGAGCTGGGCTCCGTGGAAGCCATCAAGGCCGCCAGCCCCGAAGAGCTGATGAAGGTGAAGGGCATCGGCGGAAAGCTGGCCCGACAGATCCACGGGCATTATCATTCCGCGTAAACTCCAGCGAAATCTCACTCGAATATTTTTGCATGATGCCCAACGGAGCGGGATTTGGTCTTTTTCAAACCTCTGCGCGGCAATAGCTTGGGCATTCGCTTTGAAAATCGCTTGACAATATCATCGCCTTTGTTGATCCTGACATTATTGTGATAGCATAAAAAAGATTGCGAGGAATAGAATGCTCCAACTGTATCCCAAGCCCCGGAAAAAAACGGTGTTGCCCACCGACTACAAGGCCCTGATACTGAGCTCGGCCCAGAAGATCTTTGCCCAGAAGGGCTACGTTAAATGCACCATGTCGGACGTTGCCATCCATGCCAAGGTAGGCATCGGCACCCTGTACAACTACTTCAAAAACAAGGACGAAATGCTGCAGCTTTGCATCCAAAAAATGGTGGAGGAAGAGATCCACACCATCGAGGCGGAAAGCCAAAAGCTGGCCGATCCCCTCAAACAGATCCACTATTTTTTCACCGAGCATTTTGCCCTGCTGAAAAGCAAACCCCACATCGCCCGGCTCCTGCTCATCGAGCTGCGCCAGAGCGAGGGTTTCTACAAACGCAACCCCACTTACAACCCCCTCAACTACTATCTGGAGTATTACACCAGGGTGTTCCAGAACGCCGTGAAAAAAGGCCTGATCCGCAACGTTGACGCCAGGGCCCTGGCCTACATCGTGGTGGGGTCACAGGAACTGATGTATCTGCAGTGGCTCATTCACGGCAAGGAGCTGGATATCGATCCCCTGCTCGCCGGCTTGAACGACATCCTGCAGCACGGACTCGTAAAGAAATAAACCCGTTTCGTCAGATATAAAACCGGCCCGCTGTGATGGCGGGCCTTTCATTTATCTTGAACAATCGGTTGGTTGGTTGTGAGATCCCCAGCTTGAGGCCAGTTTCCGCTTAGAGATAGTTCAGGATCTGGTTGGCGCGGGCGATGAAGGACTTGAGTTCGTCGCCGCTGAAAGCGCGCTGTTCAAGCAGGGAGAGGTCGTGGAGATAGGTGCAGAGGGTATTCACCTCTTCCTTATTGCCGGAGGCGTCGAGCTCCAGGATCTTTTGGATGATGGGGTTGGCCCGGTTCACCACCAGGGTATGGTCTTTGAGCAGGGCGGAATCAGCCTGGCGGCTAACGAGTTCCATGTCGTGCCAGCGGCGCATGAACTCGTTGAAGACGATCATGGAGGGGATGTGAGGCGATTTGAGGCTTTTCACCTCGACCTTCAGGGGGGTGTAAACGTGGCTGAACAGGTCTTTGAGGGTTGCCTCGCCAAGTTCTTCGCGCACGGCGAAGGGGATGTCGTAAGGCCTGATCACGGTGCGGTCGCCGTTTTGGACCAGCCAGGGATTGAGGGCGGTGACGGCGGTGGGGTGTTTTTTCAGGAATTCGGCGTAGCTTTCCTGGCTGAAGGAAGCCTCCACCGGCTGGCCCAGGGCGCGGTAAAAGATCTCCTGCAATTTGTCCGATCCAGCGCGGCCTTCCCTGTCCACCAGCTCTTTTCCGTCGGTATCCACCAGCAAGTCGTTGACCTCACTGTCGACCCGGATGAATTCCACCTTGCCGAGCTGGCTTTCCAGCTGCTGGTAGAGGTGGGTGTCCAGCGGCGAAGTTTGATAGACCACCTCGATGCCCTGTTCTTTCATCAGGCCCAGGTAGCTGATCTGGGTGTCCTCCCCAGCGGCGTACCAAACGCGGGTTTTGTCGCCTTCGGATTTGTTTCTGGCCTGGTATTCCTCCAGGGTCACATAGTCGCCGGAGGCGGATTTGAAGATCACCCTGTCTTTCATGGCGGCAAAGAAATCCTCGTCGCGGATGAGGCCGTATTTGATGAAGGTGTCTATGTCCTCCCAGTATTCCTCATATTTCTTGCGGTCCGCAGCAAAGGTTTCGCCAAAACGGTCAGCCACCTTTTTCACGATGTATTTGCTGATTTGGCGTACTTGGGCGTCGTTCTGCAAAAAGCTGCGCGAAACGTTGAGGGGAATGTCCGGGATGTCTATGCCGCCTTTGAGCAGAAGAAGGAAATCGGGGATGAGATCCTCGAGGTTGTCGGCCACGAACACATTGTTGCAGAAGAGTTTCACCTCGCCCTTGAAGAATTCTGGGTCCTTGCGGAGCTTCGGGAAATAAAGGATGCCGCGGAGGTTGACGGGGAAATCGGCGTTGAGATGGATCCAGAAGACGGGATCGCGGTGATCGTGGAATACCTGGTGGTAAAACTCCTTGTATTCATCATCAGTAACGTCTTTGGGCTTGCGGTTCCAAAGGGCTTCCTTCTGGTTCACCTGCTCGTCCTTGAACAGGATGGGCCAGGGCATGAAATTGCAGTATTTTTCCAGGATTTCACGGATCTTGGTTTCCTCGGAGTAGTTTTTGGAGTCCTCGTTCAGGTGGATGGTCACGGTGGTGCCAACCTCCTTGCGTTTGCCCGCTTTCATCTCATATTCGGTGCTGCCGTCGCATTCCCAGCCGGCGGCCTGGCTGCCGGAAACCCAGGATAGGGAATCGATGGTCACCTTATCCGCCACCATGAAACTGGAATAGAAGCCCAGGCCAAAGTGGCCGATGATGTTGCCCTGAACATCCTTGAAATTGTTCACGAACTCTTCCGCGCCGGAGAAAGCGATCTGGTTGATGTATTTGCGAATCTCCTCCTCAGTCATGCCGATGCCGGTATCCGAGATTTCGATGGTGTTCTTTTTGGGGTCCAGCTTCACGCTGATCTTCATGTCCTCCGCCATGAAGTCCGGATCGGCGTATTTGCGTTTGTTGATAGCGTCCACGGCGTTGGAGACCAGTTCGCGCAGAAAGATGTCATGCTGGGAATAGAGCCATTTCTTGATGATAGGAAAGATGTTTTCGGTGTGGATGCTGAGGCTGCCCTTTTCGGCTTTTTTGGCCGCTTTTGCCGCCTGTTTGGTTTCTTTCTTATCTTCCTGCCTGGCAGTTGTTTTTTCTTCCTCTGGCAGTTCTGGTGTGGTTTTGTCTTTGTGGTCTGGCATGAAACTCTCCTTGGTCAGTTGTTCTGTTTAAGGATAGAATAAGCGGAGCGGGAAAATTGTCAAGGGAAATTGGCAGTTATCTTGTGAGAGTGCTAATTTAGCGTGAGGTGAAGCTGGAGTCGAGCGAGGAACGAGCATCGACTATAGCAGTCAAAGAAAGAGGCAGACGCCCCCGTCAGCCAATGCCCGGAGGCCTTTCGGAACCAAAAGACAAGCTTTTGCGAAGCTTCGCAAACGGGGATGGTTTGCTGGCGTCGATGCTCGTTCCTCGACGCCAGCTTGTGTCACGCCCTTTCCCTTTGCCACGCCTGCCCCCTCTCTTCGCGTCTCTGTGCCTCCCTGTATCCAAGTTGAGAGCACCGGTCAGGGCATCTCACTTGCGCGTTTGCCCGACAGGGTTATTATGTCTTTAAATCAATTTGACAGGAGTAAACATGTTGATAGAGTTGAATGATACAAATTTCGACACAGTGACCAAGGAAGGCATTGTGGTGGTGGATTTTTGGGCAGCCTGGTGCGGTCCTTGCCGCATGATCGCCCCAACGATCGAAGAGCTGGCTGTCGCGCACCCGGACATCACCTTTGGCAAACTGAACGTGGATGAGCACCCTCAGCTGGCATCGCGCCATGGCGTGATGAGCATTCCCACCCTGCTGTTCTTTGTAAACGGAGAATTGAAGGACAATTCCATCGGCGCCGTACCCAAACCGGTGCTGGAGAAAAAGCTGGAGCTGCTGCGAGGCTGAGTCTGAGCCCAAAACGGTTTGAAACGCAATAACTTCGTGAACCGGACAGAGTATCTGCTCTTCCGGTTCGCTTTGTTCAAACTGCGGCTACTCCCCTATCGTTGGGGACGCTGGCTCATCACGCGGCTGTTCCTCTGGATCGGATACGGACTGGGGATCAGGCGCGAAGTGGCGGATGAAAACCTCCAAATGGTGTATCCTGCCATGCCTCTTGGACAGCGCAAACAACTGCTGAAAAAGGTCTATGTGAATCTGGGGCTCGCCGCCGCGGAACTCTATCTGCTGCCGGAACCAAAGCTGATCGCCTCCACCAGCCTCAGCGGCAAAGAGCACGCGGTGGCAGCGCTGGCGCTGAAACGGGGCGCCATCCTGGCCACAGCCCATCTGGGCAACTGGGAGGCGGCACGGACCCTGCCGCTCTTCGGCATCCCCCTGGCCGTGGTGGTGCAGAAACAGCACAATCCGCTGTTCGATAACTACAACAGCGCTCTGCGCACCCGGCAGGGAGTGCGCCTGATCGACCAGCGGCACGGGATGAAAGCGCTGCTGGCTCACCTGCGCGAAAACATGATGGTGGCCATCCTCACCGACCAGAACGCCGGCCCGGAGGGGCTCACACTGGATTTTCTGGGACACCCGGCCCAGCACTGGAAAGGCGCGGCCAAGATCTCGCTGCGCTACAAAGTCCCCATCGTGCCGGCCTATCCGCTCCGCACCCCGGCAGGCGGATTCCGCATCTGCTTTGAACCCATGATCTTCCATCCGGAACTGGAGGACAACCGGGAAAACCAGGCTTTGATCCTGAAAGAGCTGAATGCCGTAACCGAAAGCTACATTCGGCGCCATCCCGAGCAGTGGCTCTGGCTGCACCGGCGCTGGCGCAAACAGGGCCAGACCAGGCCTCCGGGGAACCAGGCGGGATAGATCCAGCCTTGAAGCACGCCTCAAGCCGAAAAGGGCGTTGGGTTCAACCTCTTCAACCCCATGCCTACCGGACAAGGCAAGTTTCAGTTGACAAGCTCTGCCGCTGTGAAATTAGGGTAAAACCATTCATTTCGGGAGTTCAATGATGTACATAGACCACCGCTACGAGGTTCTGGAGAGCCTGGGCACTGGATCCTGGGCGAACGTGTACAAGGTGCGCGACGTCCGCACGGACAACACCTACACGCTCAAACTGTTCCAGTATCTGTCCTCCGAGGACCTGTACAAGCAATTCCGGGCTGCCGATATGCACCACATCACCAAGATCGTGCACCCCAACCTCACCCGGGTGGTCGATTTCGGCCATGTGGGCGATCATATCTACTTCGTGGGCGAATACTTCGACGGGGCCACGCTTAACAACTTCCGTTTCAGCAAAGCCCGGGCCAGGGACCTCTATGACATCATCGTGCAGATCTGTTACGCTTTGAACGCTCTGCATACCCAGAATATAATGCATAAGGATCTCAAGCCTGAGAACATACTTTATAAAAAGACACTTAACGGCATAGAGGTCAAGCTGATAGACTATGGGTTTTCCCGTCTAGAACTGGACCAGGACACTCAATATGTGTCCGGTACCCTGCCCTACATCGCTCCGGAGATCTACACTGGCAAGGGGGCGGGCTACGCCAGCGACTTCTATTCCCTGGGAGTGATCATCTACAGGCTGCTGACCGGCAGTTTTCCCTTCACGCTGGACCAAATCAACGCCATGCGCAGCAGCAGCCGCCAGTATTTCTCGCCGGTCTATCCGGTGGACCTGAACCCAAACATCCCGCTTCCCCTGCAAAACCTCTGCATCGAGCTGCTGGACCGCAATCCGGACAGCCGTCCCCACCAAAGCGAAGAGATCATCAAATACATCAACCGCACCACGGACAGGCAGTATAAATTTGCCGTATCTTGGTCGCTGGTGAATTCCATGCAATTTAACAGCTATTTGGTGCAGGAGCGGATCGTGAACGATTTGCTGGCCTACCTGCCGCAAGTGGAGGCGGCCAACGGCAAGATCATCTCGCTGATCGCGGGAGAGGGCATGGGCAAGGATAACATCCTTTCCCTGTTTCGCTACCACATCCTGCGGGGTGGCTACTTCATCTTCGACTACACCTGCACCAGAAATGAGCATGAGGCATTTTTCGCCTTGATCAAGGAGTATCTGCGTTCACTTTCGGAGCAGGAGATCGCGGCCAACAGCGCGCTGCAAAGCATCTCCGAAAAGATGCGGCGCTATCTGTTCATGTCCGAGCAGGCGGCCATGGGCGTTACCCCCAGCGAAGAGGACCTGCGGGCCGATTTCGAGTTTGCCAAAGCCCTGCTCACCGAGCTGGCCGAAACCAAGCCGGTGATCTTCATCGTGCGCAACATCCAGCATCTGCACCGCCATTCCCTGGAGTTTCTCAATTTCTTTTCCAACACCGTGGTGACCAACCGGATCATGATCGTGATGAGTTGCACGGACTTCAACCAGCTGCGGCAGATCAAAAACACGGTTCTGATCAACGTTCCAATGTTCACACCGGAAGAATCCGCGGCCTACATCCGCAAGCTGGTGAACGGCGACGTTCCGGATGGCTTCTGCCAGCTGATCCACCACCGCTCCGCGGGCAATCCCTTCCTGATCCGCGAGATCATGATCAACCTCACCCTGCTGGGCAAGATCCGCTTCGACGGCGCATACCGCTTTCCGGATGGCCTAGACGACTACACCATTCCCACGCGCCTGCTCCAATCAGTGATCAGCCGTGTGGAACACCTCAGCCTGGCCAGCAGGAAACAGCTGCAGAAGCTGGCCATTGTGCAGACACCCATCTCCCGGGAATTGATCCGCTATATCTGCAAGGTGAAGGATGAAGAGATATACGACCTGCTCAATGAGGCCAAATACAACGAGATCCTGCTCAAACGGGAAAATCACTACCATTTCACTTTCGCCGAAGCCAAAACCTACCTCTACGACCGCTGCCAGCCGCGGATGCGGGACTTGGTCTCACGGCGCGTGTTGAAATATTACAACAGGCAGAACGTGACCGACCCCCAAACCTGTACGGGCATCATCAGCAACGCGCGGATAGCCCGGGACCTTGTCTCCGAGCGGCGTTACCTGCTGCAGCTGCATCTGCTGCACTGCGAGGAACACCGCCAGCAGGAAGCCTACGATGCCATGGCGGAGGTGCTGAGGATAGATCTGGGAGGAGAGCTGGAACTGCCGCTGGAAGAGTTGGTGGACGATCTGGGGAAATTCCACCGCATGATCGAATTCACGGGCTGCACCACCGAAGCGGAGTTTGTCTTCGCGCACCAGGCTGCCATTCCAGAATGTTTTGAGAAATACTCCGTGCTGGGCACACTGATCCTCTTCCAAGGTGACCGCAAAAGCGCGCTCAAAAACTTTGAGAAAGCGGAAAAACTATCCGCCGGCGCCTGCCAGAAGTCCATGGCCAAGCTTTACCAGGCGCAGATATACGCCCGCACGGACCCGGCTCGGGTGAAGAAATGCCTTGACGGCATTGCCCTGGATGAGGTGTCGCAGGCTTTCCAGATCAAGGCGGCCACCCTGATGGCGGCCTACGCGGGACGCGATCGGGATTTTGACGGCGCCGCCAGAGGGCTGGAGCAATTTTTGGCGGAACTTGTCCCCAGCCAGGACCCGGATGCCATGATCGAGCTTGCCTCGCTGCACAACACGCTTGGGGAGATCTACAGCATCCAGAAGAACGTGGCCGAGGCCGATGAGCATTTCAACACTGCCCTGAACATCTGGAATTCCTTCAACATCCGCCGCCACTTGGGCTGGATCCACAACAACCTTGCCGACCTCAACCTGAAGCAGGGTTTCACCATCCTGGGCCTGAACCACGCGCAGCAGGCGCAGATCTTTGCCAAAGACCGCCAGAACCTGCTTTCGGAAGGGCGCGCCCTGCTCAACCAGGGTGAGGCGATGATCAAGATGGGCCGCTTTGAGGAGGCGGAAGCCAAACTGCTGGATGCGCGTGAACTCATCACCCGGATCGGGGCGGACAGATACTTGGTGTCCATCGAGCGCAATCTGGCCCTGGCTAAAAGCAAGATCAGCGATTTCGGCCACTACTTCAAATTCATCAGCGAACACGAGCCCAAACTGATCGACGGCATCGTTCCCGAGATCAATCCGCTGGTGAAAACCTATTTTTACTACCTCAGCGAGATGTCCAACCCCAAAAAGCTGCGCCGGCTGATCCGCAAAAACGCCCACATCGACTATATCCAGATCCAGGAACAGGAGTTTTACCACAATATCCTCAGCCTGCTGGCGATGATGGAGCAGGATTTCGCAACTGCCTTGAACGAACTGAAGCTGGCCCTGCAATTTGCCGGGGAGATCAACAACCACTACGCGATGGCGGTTTTCAACGTGCTTCAGGCCACCTGCCACTACGGCCTGGGCGACACTTCCCGGGCGGCGGACCTGATCGCCAAAGCACGGCCGGCCATCCAGGAAAACCAATACCGCTACTGGGAGCGAAGCCTGGACCTGCTGGAACTGAAACTGCGGCTGGCCGATCCCGCCATCCCCCTGCGGGAGGTTCTGCGCGAAATCAACCGCCAGCTGGAACTGTGCCGCGGCCTGAAATACTATCATTTGGTGGAGGAACTGCAGCAGCTGAAGATCCAGCTGCTGGTGGAACTCGGCTCCCTCAGCACAGCCGAAGAGGAATTCGCCGCCTACCGCAAATATCTGGAAACCATCACCAAGGACATCAGCGCCGATGACCGGGACAACTATCTGGAAGTGAAACAACACGGTCTTCAGGACATCGCGAAATACAAAGTGGTGCCCATCGCCTCACGCCGCAAGGACACCCGCAGCCGCTGGAACGACATGCTGTTCGACATCTCCAACGTGAACAGCCTGCAGAGGGTGAAATTCCTGATCGAGAAAGGCATCAGCCAGATCATCGCCCCTTGGCAGTTCATGCTGTTGGTGTGGTCGGAAAAACTGGGCAGCTATTACAATTTCCACAGCTACAACGCCGATCCCGAAGCCATTCTGCCCCCCGCTTTCCTGCCCTGCATCGAAAAAGCCATCCAAACTGACAATCTCGTGACCTTCGCGCATGAGGAAAAACACATCGCCATCCTGCCCCTGCTTTCCGGCAGCAAAGTGATCGGCTACCTGGTTCTCAGCGACGCCGGGGAACTGGAATTCACCCCTGGCGAACAGGCTTTGCTGAAAAACGTGAAATCCCACCTTGCCGCCATGCTGGTCCGCACCTGGGACTATCAGGAGATCAACCTGCGCATGGAAAAGATGAACCGCCTGATCGAGATCTCGCATGAACTGATGGGACTACTGGACCTGAGCGAGCTGGAGACGGCGCTCGTGTCCGCGGCCATCGACCTGACCGGCGCCACCCGCGGCTTCCTGATCAAGAAAGACACCGACGGCAACAACATCTTCCAGGTGCAGCTGGACCAAAACGGACAGATCCTCAGCACCGCCTTCGGAGTGAGCAAAACCGCTCTCAACCTTTGCCAGGGCAGGCAGAAAACCGTATCGGTGTACAACGCCAAACTGGATAAAAGCTTCGAGGATTCCGTGAGCGTGCACGACTACGCCATCCAAACCATCTTCTGCAGCCCCCTGAAATTGGCTGAGGATTACACCGGCTACATCTATCTGGACAACGTGGGCGACAGCACCCGCGACATGTATCTGAACGAGGACATCATGCTGCTGCTGATGAACCTCTTCGCCAATGCCGTGAAGAATGTGCTGCAGTATTCCAGCCTGATGCGCAAGAGCGCCGAACTGAACAACCTGGAGCAACTCAAGGACGAATTCATCGGCATCGTGACCCATGAACTGAACACCCCCATCTTCATGATGCAGGGGGCCCTCACCAAGCTGAAGCGCAGCGCGAACCTGGATGACAAACAGCGCCGCCAGATCTTCTCGGAGTTGGAGGCGGCCCTCAACAAGCTGAACCTGACTTCCTCCGACATCCAGACCATGAACCACTACAACCTGGCGAAGAAGCTGGACAAATCACCCCTGCAGGTTTCCGACGTTCTGGAGCTCATCCACCAGCAGGTGGAGATCCTCTCCCGTGAACGCAGGATGCACATCAGGCTGGAGATCGAATCAGGCCTGCCGCCGCTCCAATCCAATTGGACAGACCTCCACCGCATGGTGTACAACATCGTGCTCAACGCCGTGCGCTTCACCCGGGAAGCCGGACTGATCACCATCGGAGCCCGCCGTTCCGCCTTCGTGCAGGAAAAGATCGACAACAAGGAAAGCCTGGTGATCTTTGTAACGGACAACGGCATGGGCATGCCCAAACATCTTATCAATGAAGTATTCCGCAAGTTTTACGAGCTGAACGCGATCTACGCTCACAAGAGCGGAATCGTGGAATATCGCAGCAGCGGCCTGGGCCTGGGGCTTTCCATCGCCAGGCGCATAGCCGAACTGCATGGAGGCCAGATCGTGATCAAGAGCAAGGAAAACGAAGGAACCTCCGTGTTCATCATCCTACCCTTCAAATAAGCGGGACAAACCAGATATTATGTGCCAACCTACATCTTCCCGGCCTCGCCCGGCAGGAACATCCTCCCTGACGCGTTTGAGCCTCATTTTGATCGTCCTGATGCTGCTGGGCGCAGCTTTGCAGGCCCAGCCGGTGCGTGAAGACGATGACTTTGCCTACATCGTGGAACTCTATTACAGCGGCGATGCCTATCTGGACGAGGTGTCCGCGGAACTCGAGGCTTTCAGCAACCGCTATCCGGATTCCAGCTACGGCCAGTACATCCGCTATCTGCAGGGCAACATCGCCCTCAAGCGCGGAGAATATGACCTCAGCGGCCTCATCTACGCGGACCTGCTCCAACAGGACCTCCATCCGGACATATGGGCCGACATTCAGCTCAACTACGCCATCACCAGCTACTACCGCGGCGATCACACCCGGTGCCTGAAACTTCTTGACGAGCTGGAGCGCGCGGCGGTGCATCCCTGGTACCTCTACCAGGTGAATGTTTGGCGGGGCCGCACCAAAGCCCTGCAGGAGCTGTGGTTCTCCGCCGCAGAGGAATATCAGAAAGCGCTGGCCTACAACGGCGCTGAGGTCCGCTTCGATTATTTCCAGACCTTGCTGGCCCTGGAGCGCGAAGACCAAGTCACGGCGATTCTGGACACGCTTTCCATCGGCGCGCACGACTACCTCCAGTTTCACGGCGCCTGGCTGGACCAGTTGCTTTCAGATGGCCGCTACGCCGAATTCGAAGGCCACGCCGCGACCTTGGACAGCCTTGCGGCCGCCGCGCCGGTGCTCGCTTTGCTGAGGACGCGCAAAGCCCTGGAACTGGGAGAGTCTCCGAACGACAAAACCTGGCTGGAACTGCAGGCAGCGCCTTCAGACCTGGCCACCTATTATCGCGCTCTGCTGATGCAGAGGAACGGTTACTTGTCCCGGTCCGATTCCCTGTTCAAAACCCTGCTGCATTCCCCGGAAGGGGATTTGGCCGTGCAGGCCTATCTGGAACGTTTGAAGATCCTGAGGATGACAGATCCCGCCTCAGCCATCTCGCAACTGGAAAGCTTCATGGAAGATCCCCGTTTCCGGCGCGGGGACACCCATTATTGGCTGGCGGAGTTCAAAATGGCCGAGGGAGACCATCTGGGCGCCCTCCAGAACTTCATCGAGGCCACCAATTACCGCCTGGACCACCCTACGGCGGAGCGCGCCCAGATCCTTGCCGCCCGCTGTTATTATGAAATTGGCCAGCCGGAACTCTGCGCCGATGCCTGCAACCGTTATCTGAACAAGTATCCGGATGGCAGCTACCGCGATCTGGCGCTCTTTTTCATGGCCAGGAGCCAGGTTTTGCCCGACGCCGCCCGCCTGGCCCGGCTTAACTATGATAAGTTGCTGCGGGAGCATCCCGGTTCCGCCTGGGCTGCTGAAGCCCGCTTCGCTCTGGCGGAACTTCATTTCATGGCTTCGGAGTATTCCGCAGCCGAGGAGCTCTACCAAAGCCTGGCCGCCAGTGGAGCGGATTTCCCCGGCCTCAGGCTGCGCCTGGCCCAGACCTATTACTATCAGGACAACTACGCCGAGGCCAGCCACATCCTCGCCTCCGGCCTGGATCCCTCCACCGATTTCGAAGCCGCGCTGCTGCAGGCGGGGATCAGTTTCAGCCAAAAGGATTTTACCGCCGCCCTGGACACTTTCACCCAGGCTGGAAACCTTGCCGCCACTCCAGCTCAGAAGACGGAAGCAATATCTTACCAAGCCTACACCCTGTTCTACCTGAAACGCTATTCCGAGGCTTCGGAACTCTTTGTGGAGCTAAGCCGCGACAGCCTCAACGCCGACATCTACCTCTACCAGGCCGCCAAAGCCGCCGCCGCCGGCAGAAACTGGGTGCGGGCCCTCGAGCTGTACGACCGCTGGCTGGACGAATTTCCCGGATCTGACCGTTTTCTGAACGTCCTGGCCGACATCGCCAACACCAATTTCAACCTCGGCCGCTATTCCGAATCCCTTGCCGACTGGCTGAACATCCTCCGCCGCTTCACCGGCAACACCTATGTGGAAGACGAGGACAGGCCCCTTTTGGCGGAGGTCTTCACCGGCATCGAAACCAGCTCCCGAAAACTGAATGGCGATGAGCATATCGACGAGATCTATGCAATGATCGACAGCTTCAACAGCGACTACATCAAATTCGAGCTGGAATACATCCTGGTGAAGCTCTATGCCGACGCCGAACTCTGGGAAGAGCTGCTGCTGGAGGCCTCGCGGTTCCGCTCCAGCCTCGAGCTGCCCCGCCAGCGGCAAAACGAGTTTGACCAGTTGCTGCTGCAGTCACTTATCCAGCTTAACCGGCTGGAAGAAGCGGACAGCCTGGCCACGCGCATCCAGGCGGAGGATCCCAGCCGCGGGGTGTTGGTTAGCTGGGCGGAGCTCGCGGAACTGAATGGCAGCCCGGAACTGGCCTTGGAGCGTTATCAACGCGCCTACGCCATCAGCCCGGACGCAGACCTCTGGCTGCGGATGGTGGAACTTTCCGCCGCCAACGGCTGGCTGGAGTTTGAGCAGATCTGGGAGAACGGCCGCGAATTCCAGGCCGACCATCCCCAAACCCTCTTGCGGCGCGTTGGCTACTTCTTCCACAACAGCCGGTTCATGGAAGCCCGGACCCTGGCGGATTCCCTGCTGGACAGCCAAACCAACCCCTGGATCAGGGCGGTCGCGGAAACCTGGCTGGGCAGGATCAGCCTTGAAGAGGGCGATTTTCAATCCGCCCGCCGCGGATTCCAAAGGATCCGGTTGCTGTACATGGATTTCCCCGAGATCCATGCCGAGGCTTGTTATTACTACATCGTCAGCCTGGCCAAACTGGGCGAGCTGCAGGAAGCGCGGCTGGCCCTGATCGAGTACCGCCATCTGCTCAGCGGGCAGCAGGTCACCCAGATCGAGAGCCTGCTGAATGACGGCAGGTAGGGGTTGATGCGTAAGTACCTTCCATCCATGCTTGCAGCCGTGTTGCTGGCCTGCGCGCCTCTTGTGGCCCAGCCTCAGGAACTTCCCTCCGTGGAGATCCGTTCCGATGCTGCGGTCAAAGCCCCGCTGGTCAAAAAGCCCCTCCTTTTCCCCGGGGATAATCCGCCTGACAGCATCCCGCCGCGGATCCCGCCGGTTTTTTCCCTCAGGCACAAACAGGCTGCCCCGCCCCGGGGAACCATCCGGCCGTTTCATCTGGAACTGAGCACCGGCACCGATTTCGAGACCAAGCTTGCCGCGTCCTTTTATCCGGCATCTCCGCTGATCCCCTTGCTCCGGCTGGACGCCGATCTCTGGGTACCCGGGGCAAACTTCACCCGGGGAACCCTCAACGCCGGCCTGCAAACCAATTTCGACCCCCAGTGGCGCCTCAACCATCTGCTGTCCTGGCAGCAGGCCAGGGCTTGGAATTTTTCTTCCGAAGCCCTCTCTTACAGCCTTGCCAACCACCATGCCGGAGCCGAGCTGGCCGGCTTCAGCTTCTCCGATCTGCGCACCGGTTTGGCACTGGAAAGCGGGCAGCAAAACCTGTCCGGGGCCGCAAGTTCGGATTTCGCCCTGGGCCTCAGGCATTCCCACCGCCTTCAGCGGCAAAACCTCCAATTCACCAACCGGCTGGTACTGCAGGACACAGCTTTCGGCCTTTCCGCCCAATATCACGCGCCCTGGCTGCAAGCTCAGCTGCCCGAACTCAAGCTGGGGCTGATGACTGATTTCATCCACGTATTGCCGGCCCTCGACTTTCACAAGCGGGTTCACCTGGGCCGGGGCAGATATCTGGAGGCCAGCAACCGCAGCGAATTTCACAATCTTGGTTTCCAGCGTCTCCGGGAGCAATACCCCTGGACGGTTCTACCCGACCGGGAACGTGTGGTGATGACGCCCCTGAACCTTTCCCTGAGCGGCTGGCAGGCTTTCAACAACGAGGACGGCCTCTTCTATTTGCTGGGTTTCAAGCAGAACCTTCGCTTCGACTACAATCAGCCCCAGCTCTACGTTCGCGACGTTTTGGGGCAAACCTGGCTGCGCCAGACCGACATCCTCAGCTATCGGCTGGGGGCGGAACTGAGCCTGCAGTTTTGGGGCTGGGAGATCGACCAAGACCTGAAGCTGAATCTGGAATACCTGCAGGATGACAACTGGCGCCGCAAGCCCTTCTCCCCCATCCTCAGCGCGCGCACCGAAGCGCGGCACGGCTTTGGCGAGCTCGGTTTCCTGGCCACTCTCGCCCAGCAGTACTGGCGCCGCGACGAGTTCGATCAGCCGCTGCCCGCCGTCTTTGACCTCGGTTTCGGGCTGCGCCTGCCCCTGCGGGCCGATCTGAACCTCACCGCCAGCCTGAGTAATGCGTTCAACTCGAAATCCGGGAATTTCAGCAACCTCCCAAACCCGGGCCGAACCTTCCGGATCGCTTTCCTCTATCTGCCCCTGCGCTGATGGACGGTGCTGGCCAGCTGATTGGATGGATGCCCGCGGAAAACCGATATTTTGCCGCCCCAGTCGCCCTTATCGCGCTTCCCGTTCACTTCCCATTAGCCTCCCCCTAAGTTCCCGCCTGAGAGGCGGGAACTCTGCGGGAGGCAGACAAGGGGCGATTTGGAAGGGGCTTGGGGCGGGACGTGTTTTGTACTTGACCAAATTTGAACCGAAGAAATAATGCCGATGCCCTGATAAGGCATCTGGAGGTAAAATTGCGTAAACTGGACCTGCAACAGGAACGGACCCGGATCACCGGCTTCATCCGCGCGTACCTGCAAAGCGCGGGCTTTGCCAAAGTGGTCCTGGGCCTCTCTGGCGGAGTCGATTCCGCCGTCTGCGCCGCCCTGGCCGTGGAAGCCTTGGGCAAGGAAAACGTGATCGCGGCGCTGCTGCCCTACAAGAGCAGCCATCCGGATTCCCAGGCTGACGCCAGCCATCTGGCCGGGATTTTGGGGATCGAGCACCATGTGATCGAGATCACGCCCATGGCCGACGCCTATTTTGACACTTACGGGCCGGACGCCACCCCGCTTCGCAGGGGCAACTGGCTGGCCCGCACCCGCATGTGCGTGCTTTATGACCTCAGCGCCAAACACAATGCCCTGGTGCTGGGGACCAGCAACCGCACAGAATTGATGGTGGGCTACTTCACCCAGTTCGGCGATTCCGCCTGCGCGTTCGAGCCCATCGGACACCTTTACAAAACCGAGGTTTGGGCCCTGGCCAGATTGATCGGAGTTCCAGACAAGATCGTGAACAAAACCCCCACCGCCGATCTCTGGGCCGGGCAGTCCGACGAAGCCGATCTGGGGCTCACCTATCCCGTGCTGGACGATATCGTTTACGCGCTCACCGAGCTGGACGTGAACGTGGGAGCCTCGGAAAACCTGGACCACCCTGCCAAGCTGTATCACAAAGTGGACCGCATGATCACGGCCTCGGCCTTCAAACGCAAGCTGCCGCCTGTTTTGGAGGACTGACCATGCTGCTGAACCGCGAGCGTTGTTTCAAGTGCAAGGCCGAGCGGAGCGTGCGCAAATGCCCCCGCAACCGGGACAAGCTGATCGGCTGGACCTGCTGCCTGGAACTGAGGATCGACCTGCGCTGCCCCTCCGCATGCCCATACAGCGCGGTGAAAAGCGAAACCAGCCCCTTTCCCTCATTCCGCGCCGATTCCAACACCGAATTCACCCGCACCGCCAAACGCCACATCGACCTCTGGGCCTATCAGCCGCTGGCGGCCTTGGACGGCCTGAGTCCGGCCGACTACGCGGCCAAAGACAAAGCCAACCTGCTGGCCTGGCTGGGTAAATTTCAGTTCCCGGCCAACTTCCCCATGGCCTATCTGCTGCAAAAACTGCAGCTGCCCCACGAGAACTTCGAGGAGCCGGAAACCCCGGAAACCGTGGTCTTCGGGTTCTTCGACGCCGTGATCGCCCAGGATTGGGACCAATTGCGCGCTTTCACCATCAACGACCGGGATGATGACGACCTGGCCAGACGCTACACCAGTCTTGTGGCCTCCGTTCCCGAGCTGAAAAAGGTGGACCGCTACGAGATCCTGCACGCCGGGGCCGCCGATGACGGCGTGAGCGCCATGGTGGTGCTGGACCTGGGCGGAAGGTCGATCTGGGCGGTTTTGCTTACCTCAGCCGGAGGACGCTGGAGGATCCGCCAGAACCTCAACGGCGGGCCCCACCTGTATTATGGGCAGAACAAGCTGTTTCACACCCTGGCTGAGCATCTGGCCCGGGGCGAAGCCGACGCGGCCTGGGACCTGATCAAACAGAACCTGCCCCTCTATCCCGATTGCGCCGACCTTTACTACTACCGCGCCCTTTACTGGCAACTGGCCAGGCAGTTCGACAAAGCCAGGGAGGATCTGCTCTGCGCCCTGGCCCTGGACAATCATTACTTCGCGGCCGGTTTCGCGCTCTCCGCGCTGTATCTGGCCGACAAGGAACTGGCTCCGGCGAAGGAACTGCTTGCCTGGCTGGCCGCCGAGCGTCCGGACGACCTCAATGTGCGCAACAATCTGGCTGCCTGCGAAGCCGGGCTGGGCAACGTTTCTGCCGCCCAGGCGATCTGGCGAGAACTGCTAAAAACCGCTCCCAACTATGAACCCGCGATCAAAAACCTTGAGCGTTACCCCGGCTGAACAGACCAAATTCATGCGTCGGGCCCTGAAGGCCGCCGAAAAAGCGCGCGGGACCTGTTCTCCCAATCCCTTTGTGGGGGCCGTGATCGTTAAGAACGGCAGGGTGATCGGAGAAGGCTGGACCCAGCATTACGGAGGCGACCACGCCGAGGTGCAGGCCCTTGCCAAGGCGGGAAAGCAGGCCCGGGGCGCGGACATGTATGTAACCCTGGAACCCTGCGCCCACCAGGGCAAAACCCCGCCCTGCACCCAGGCCATCATCGCGGCCGGGATCAGCCGGGTTTTCCTGGGCATCCTGGACCCCAACCCCCTGGTGCACGGCAAAGGCGTGCTGCATTTGCAGGAGGCCGGCATCGAAGTGATCCCCGGGGTTTTGACCGCGGAAGCAACCCGCCAGCTGGAATACCACCTCTGCCACGTGCGCAAGCGCCGACCCTTCGTGATCTGGAAGGCCGCGCTGTCGTTGGACGGCAAATACGCCGCGCAGGACGGCTCTTCGCGCTGGATCAGCGGCGCGACATCCCGCGAACACACTCACCGGCTGCGCCAGGAAGCCGATGTGGTGCTCACCGGCATCGGCACCGTTTTATGCGATGATCCGCTGCTCAACGTTCGCCTCGAAGACGCCTTAAAACAGCCGCTGCGTGCGGTTTTGGACCCTCTGCTGAAACTGCCTCCGGATTCACGCATCGCCCGCAGCATGCACGATATCCCCACCGTCATCTTCTGCGCGCGGGGCAAGGAAGGAACGATGCGGGCCAAAATCCTGATCGCGCTGGGCGCGAAAATCCACCCGGTTACGGCGATGGGCGAGATCCTGAGCCTGAAAGAGGTGCTGGGCATCCTCTATCAGCAGGGACATTGCCTGGTGCTGCTGGAATGCGGCAGCAAACTGGCCTCGGGCTTTTTCGCGGCGCGCCTGGTGGATAAATGCCACATCTATTACGGACCCAAACTCCTGGGCGGCAACAAAGCCATGCTGGCGGAACTCGCCCTGCCCGACATTTCCGCCGCTCTGGCCCTCCGGGACATGACCTGCCAGCCCAGCGGCGAGGACCTGCTGGTGACGGGCTATCCGGTTTATGAGTAGCTTTGTTCCGGTTCTGGATTATCCTGTAAACGAGGCCGCCACCGTGGCCGCAACCGATATCTCAAGCCTATTCAAGGAGGAATAGATGAAAATAGTACATTTTGACCAAGTCGCGCTGGAACCCGTTCACGCCGAAGGGGCCGAGGGGACCATGATCCGCTGGCTGATCGCCCAGAAAGACGGCGCTCCGAATTTCGCCCTGCGGATGTTCGAAGTGGAGCCCCAGGGCCACACTCCTTTCCACGTGCACGATTGGGAGCATGAGGTCTTTGTGCTCTCCGGCACCGGGGTGCTGCAAACCGAAAGAGGCGATCTGCCCTTCGCCGCCAACGACGCCATCTATGTGGATCCCGGCATGAGTCACGCTTTCAAGAACACCGGCACGGAGCTGATGAAATTCCTCTGCATCATCCCCCACGAACAGCCGGTGCAGAAAAAGACCCTCAACCCTTTCGCGGACGAATCCGCCAACAACTGTTAGGAACTGATAATGCCAAACGCGAAGAACCTCAAATTCCTCAAAGACCTTGTTTCCGCGCCCAGCCCCTCCGGCTTTGAAGCGCCTGCCCAAGCCGTGGTGCGGGATTACCTGAAACCCGTGGCCGACAAGATCACCCTGGACCGCAACGGCAACCTCATCGCCCTCAAAAAAGGCAGCGGCAAGCTGAAAGTGATGGTGGTTGGGCATGCCGACGAGATCGGCCTGATCGTGAACCACATCGACGAACAGGGCTACCTCTACGTGAAATCCCTGGGCGGTTTCGACGTCAACCTGCTGCCCGGCCTGCGTCTGGACATCTATCACCAGGGCAAAGTGGTGCGCGGGATCATCGGCAAAAAGCCCATTCACATGATGCGCGGCAGCGACGACAACCCCAAACTGAAAATGGAAGACCTCTGGATCGACATCGGCGCCTCCAGCAAGGAAGAGGCCCTGAAGAAAGTCGCCATCGGCGACGTGATCACCTATCACAGCGTGTTTGAACACCTGTCCGACGACCTGATCGTCTCCAAAGCCACCGACAACAAGGTGGGGGTCTATGTGGCCGCGGCGGTGATGCAGGAACTGGCCAAGAAAGCCCTCAAAGCCTCTTATTACGCCGTTGCCAGTGTGGGCGAGGAAACCACGATGCGGGGAGCCCGCACCAGCGCCTGGCAGATCGAGCCCGATATCGCCATCGCCGTGGACGTGACCTTCACTTCAGACATCCCCGGCGCGGACAAACGCGTCTTCGGAGACGTGGCCCTGGCCAAGGGCCCCACCCTCAGCATCGGCGCTGCTATGCATCCGGCCGTGCACAAGCGGCTGCTTGAAGTGGCCAAAAAACACAAGCTTCCCATCCAGATCGAGATCGCCCCGGGCCGCACCGGAACAGACGCCGACGCCATCCACGACCTCAAAGGAGGTGCCGCGATGGCCGTGGTCGGCATCCCCAACCGCTATATGCATTCGCCCAACGAAGTGATCTCGCTCAAGGACCTGGACGCCGCGGTTAAACTGATCACGGAGTTCGTGCTCTCACTGGACGACAAATTCAAGCTGGAGCGCTGAGCGATCCAGCCCTGATAAATATCCAAGCCCGCTGAAGAGCCCTTCGGCGGGCTTGGCATTGACTCACACAATCTTATTATTGGCCTGCGCGTCGTTTCGGTGAGTCGCAGGAAGCAACAGAAGGCTGTGACCGAAATTCCTTGACGCATATATGTTCAATATTTAGGGAGTATCAAAGGAATAAATGCCAGGTTGAATTTCAAGGCAGGAAACATGAAAGTTACAAAGTTTGTTTTGGTTGTATTGCTACAGATCTGGTTTTGTGGTTTATCAGGCCAGAATCATCTGGACGTGATGGCAATTCTACAGGGTGAACCAAACACTTTAGGCATGGGGCGTGGCATGGCGGCGCTGGATTTCAACGGAGACGGAATCAAAGACCTAGCTGTTTTGCAGCGCAACAATCCGCGCTTTGAAGACATAGGAACCTATGATTATGGCAGGATTTTCTGTCTCTATGGCGGAACAGATTTCGATACAGAGGCAGACTTTGTTATCTATGGCGCTCCGCATGATTACTTCAATTCTGGCAGTCTGAAAAACGCAGGTGACGTGAATGGCGATGGATTTGAAGACCTGACCGCGATCCGTCAGATCAATGCTGGAACCATGGATGCGATATACCGGATCTGCGTCTATTTTGGCGGGGAGCAGCCTTCTACAACACCTGGGCTGCTGTTTGACCATCCCGCCTATTGGATGCAGGGTCAGTATGTAGATTGGTCGGAAGTATTCGCCCTGGGCGATATTAACGGAGACGGTTTTGACGATCTGGGTTTGGTTACTAAGTGGAATAATCCAGACAAATTTAAACTCGACATCATGTTTGGTGGATCATATCAGCTCTATACTATCTATGAAACAACAACTGATATTATGGGATACGCTCGGATCAATGGAGTTGGCGATGTTAACTATGACGGTTTTGATGACTTCATCCTAGCATATGCCAATAATAGTAATCATGAAGATGTCGACGTTGATCTCTACTATGGCTGTCGGGACATCTCAATGTGTGAGGTGGTCAATCTGGTCTCAGATAGCAGTATCGATTATGCAGTAAAACCCCTAGCGGCGGGAGACGTCAACGGTGATGGATATGCAGACTTTTTAGGCAGGTTCATTCGTGAAGGGACTGATTATTATGGTGCTTTGTGGTTGGGCGGAGAAACGCTATTTCCGGTCTTTGACGTGGAACTGCGTCCGGATTATTTCGGTTTCGGGTGGGCAGATATTGGTTTTACCTTCGGTGACCTGAACGGGGATGGCAATGACGACCTGATCGGCTCTAAGTACACCGCCTACGCGGATGATGGAGCAGCGGTCATCTGGCTGGGTAAAAGGCATTTCAACGGCACGCATGACCTGTTGCTGCGGCGTCCTGCAAGCGTTGCCGTGTATTCCAGCTTTGGCTATGCCATGGCGGCAGGAGATTTCAATGCCGATGGACTGGACGACTTGGCAATTAGCGCATCCCACCGCCCACCGGGACTATCCGACACTCCCGGTGCCTTGATCATCTATGCTGGCAATACCGGATTAGTGGATACCACCGTCGGTGTGGATGACGATCTCAACTCTGCCATTGACGCACAAGAAAGGGTCAGTGTATTTCCCAATCCAGCAAGGGAAACAGTTACGCTCAGATTTGAAGGCGAGAAACTGCGAAAAAGCAAAAATAGAGAGATCAGGTTGTTTAACATCAAAGGGCAGTTACTACAGGAATACTCAGACATAGCGGGCAATGATGAGTTCAAGATCACATTGAACCCCTTGCCAACAGGAGTTTACTTGCTTGATGTGAGTGTGGATGCTATCAGTGTCGCCTCGACAAAACTACTAATTAGCAAATAAGGAGAGATTCATGTGCAATAAGATGTGTATGGCGGTAGTCATTTTCGCCAGGGGATTTGGGTTACAGCATTTACAACATCCGGGGACAGGTAGTGTTTTCCGGCAAGCTCTCCGGGCAAACGAGGGAGCAGATCTTTGAGCTTCCTGCCGAGGCTTTGGAACGCATGCCCAGCGGTGTTTACCTGATTAGTTTGGAGAGGGGAAACAACACCATCGCCACTGCCATGCATCCGGCTGTGCATGCGCGGTTGCTGGATGTGGCTAAGAAACACAAGCTTCCCATCCAGATCGAGATCGCCCCGGGCCGCACCGGAACAGACGCCGACGCCATCCACGACCTCAAAGGAGGTGCCGCGATGGCCGTGGTCGGCATCCCCAACCGCTACATGCATTCGCCCAACGAAGTGATCTCGCTCAAAGACCTGGACGCCGCGGTGAAACTTATCACGGAGTTCGTGCTCTCCCTGGGCGACAAATTCAAGCTGGAGCGCTGAGCGAACCAGCCTAAACCGATAAATATCCAAGCCCGCTGAAGAGCCCTTTCGCGGGCTTGGCATTGACTCACACAATCTCATTATTGGCCTGCTCGTCATTCCGGCGAATCGCAGGAAGCAACAGAAGGCTGTGACCGAAATTCCTTGACGCATATATGTTCAATTTTTAGGATGTACCAAAGAAACAAAAGATAGTCCGACAGTCATGAAATCGATGGAGGAACAATGAGTAATATGCGCAGTGCAACTCTTTTGATCCCATTGCTATTGTCCATAACCCTCCTAAATGCAATAAACGATATGCCCGTCATCGCTGCCTTTCAGGGCGAACATCACAATTCTATGTACGGATATTCAATGGTATCTCTGGATTTCAACCATGATGGATTAGATGATCTGGCAGTATGCTCTTTTTCTTACGGATATGAGTACGGTATCACACCGACAAGAGGTAAGATATATATCTATTATGGTGGAGTAGGTTTCAATTCCTCCACACCAGCCAGTATAACAATCGAAGGCACATATGCTAATATTGTGGGCAGACAGATTAGAGGTATCTTTAAAGTCGGTGATATCAGTGGTGATGGCTTTGAAGATCTCTGCATGTATGTAGAAGACCACATATCCTGGAACGAGAGCTATAAGAAACTGCTCTTTTTCTATGGTGGAACCACCAATCTGGAGAATCCCGATTATGTGCTCAATGTGTATGGAAGTGTATACACTTTTTTTAGGATATTACCCCTTGGCGATGTAAATGGAGACGGCTTAGGAGATATGGGGTTCTATTACCTGCACTCTCCTTCTTACCTGAATAGACTATCAATCATCTGGGGAGGATCATTTCAAGAACATGTAGTTTCTAATGGGGAAGCAAGTTATTCTTATTCATGTTCAATCCATGGTATCGGTGACATCAACAACGATGGCTACGCTGATTTTACCACGGCATTTGCCACCCCGTCTTCAGATCCCACCCACAATCTGATTCGGCTCTATTATGGCAATGCCGCCGGGAATACTGATAATCCAATCACACTCATCTATTGCCAGTATGGAGTATCCAGAGGCAGCAAGCCGCTGGGAGACATGAATGCCGATGGCTATGACGACTTCATGGGCTACATTACGGATGAGGGGATGCATGCCTGGCTGGGTGGAACCAATATCAACTACGCTGTACCTGATTTTGATATGGACCCACCCTGGTATGGCGGGGAGTTCCAACGCTCTTTGGAGCATGGTGACTTTAATAACGACGGTTATGAAGACGCGGTTGGAGCGAGCTTTGGGAGCGGGTTCGCGGTTTGGCTAGGCAGGCAAAACGTAAATGGAACTGCTGACATGATCAAGAACAATCCCGGATATGAGAACTACGGCTATAGTCTGGTAACCGGAGATTTCAATGCCGATGGTTATGACGATATAGCCATAGCCGCATCACATGAATACGATCCCTGGCCAAGCGGTAACTTCAATGGATATGTATGGGTATTTGGAGGTAATGCCCAGCTTGAGGACACAACCGTGGCTAGCGATGATCAGGTTGCGCCTATACCGGAGGCATTCATCAGGGTTTTTCCTCAACCGGCAAGCAGCAAAGTAATAGTATCAGTCAAAAGCGAACAGGCAGGGGATTTGGGCTACAGCATTTATAATATCCGGGGACAGATAGTGTTTTCCGGCAAGCTCAATGGTAATAACAAAGAGCAGATCTTTGAGCTTCCGAACGAGGCTTGGGAACGCATGCCCAGCGGTGTTTACCTGATTAGTTTGGAGAGGGGAAACAGCACCATCGCCACTGCCAGGCTGGTGGTGGCCAAGTGATTTGAGAAAGGTGTGAAAGTCATGATGCACTCTAAGTCAATCCGAGTTTGCATACTCTTGGCAGTGTGTATTTTTGTTTCCATACAGCTTTGGAGCATAAGCGACATGCCTCTCATGGCAGAATTTGCAGGAGAGCATCATTGCTCTAAGTTTGGTCATACTAATGTAAGTCTTGATTTCAATCATGATGGATACGATGATCTGATAGTGTGGTCATTTGCTTGGAATTACGATCCCAATGCAGGAGTCGTTGCGCTTGGGAAAGTAGATGTTTACTTCGGAGACCCCGGTTTTAGTTTCGCAACCCAGCCAATCCAGAGCTACGAAGGTTATTTTATTGATGGTTCTGGTACGGGAGCATACAGACGGGTATGGGAGCCATACAACTTTGGAGATCTGAACGGAGATGGTTATGATGATCTTGGCATAGAGGACATGATTCCTTTTTCAAGTAAGCGGTTACTGATCTTTAACAGCGGACCGGAAGCGAATATCCTGAATCCGGATCACATCATCGACCTGCCATATACAGATTTTTACTGGGATCGGCTGGGAGATGTAGATGGAGATCGTTATGATGATATCGGAGTTTATTATCGCCAACCTCCAGGAAACATTCGTCGGCAGATAATTATCTGGGGTGGCTCTTTTCAGTGGCAGACAGTTGATACCAGTCTCATTTATCCAGACCCGGGTTCGCATATCAACGGGATTGGCGACATTAACAACGATGGGTTTTATGATATTTCAGTATCATATTGGGGTTGGGGGACTGATGAAACAAATGACAGATATATTTATTATGGGAACAGCCAAAGAGAATTTGTAAACCCTATTGTGCTCTTTCAGTCACCATTTTTCTACACCGCATTGAGTAGAGCCCTGGGAGACCTGAATGATGATGGCTACCACGATTTTTTTGGTTGTGCAGATACTGAAGGGATGAAAATTTGGTTCGGCTCGGACAATTTCAGTTCCTTCCAGCCTCCCAACCTCCTATTGAATCCTATTTATTATGGTAATTCCCTGGCAAAGGGTGTAAAGTTTGGTGATGTTAACGGAGATGGTTACGATGACGTAGTTGCGGCCAGCTACAGCCAAAGGCGTTTTGCGGTGTGTTTGGGTGGCAATAATATGAATGCTGAGGCCGACTTTACCAAATACAGAAACCAGTCATATTATGGCCATGGTGTGGCAGTAGGAGATTTTAACGCCGATGGCTATGATGATGTGGCAATAGGAGCTCCAGGTCAAGATCCTCAGCATGAAGGCTTCAATCCTGGTTATGTGTACGTGTATGCTGGCAATGCGCAAATGGTCAGCAATCTGGATGAAACGCTGCCTCCTTTGGATAATCACTTGCAAGTAAGTGTTTACCCCAATCCGGTAAGGTCATCGGAGTTTGTTACGCTCAGATATGAAGGCGAGTCATTGAGGAAAAGTAAACATCGTGAGATCAGGTTATTCAATATCAAGGGGCAGTTATTGCATGAATACTCCGATATTCAGGGTAAAGACGAGTTCAGATTCACGCTGAACCCCTTGCCAACAGGAGTTTACTTGCTTGATGTGAGTGTGGATGCTATCAGTGTCGCCTCGACAAAACTACTAATTAGCAAATAAGGAGAGATTCATGTGCAATAAGATGTGTATAGCGGTAGTCATTTTCGCCAGGGGATTTGGGTTACAGCATTTACAACATCCGGGGACAGGTAGTGTTTTCCGGCAAGCTCTCCGGGCAAACGAGGGAGCAGATCTTTGAGCTTCCTGCCGAGGTTTTGGAACGCATGCCCAGCGGTGTTTACCTGATTAGTTTGGAGAGGGGAAACAGCACCATCGCCACTGCCAGGCTGGTTGTAGCCAAGTAACCTGAGGAATTATAGATTCCGGTTCTGGCCACCCCAAAGGGGACCCCGGCTGCCAAGAATGACACCCAGGGCAGGTGGGTAAGGAATCGGCTGTCATCGATGCTCCTACGTCGCTCGACTCCAACTAGCCACAGGGAAAAAGCCGGTTTCAACTCCCATATCCGGTGCCAAGACTGTCCCGTGGAATAACCCCGCCTGGCGCGGGGTGCAGCAATATAGGCGGGGGTTTCAACCCCCGTATCATGAAACTGCAGATTGATTGACGATAATATGCCAGTCCCTCGCTCCAGCACAGGCTGCGCCAGTGCTGGAGGGAGGTGCTGGCTGAATGTTATATGGATTTCCCGGGCTCGCTTATACGGGGGTTGAAACCCCCGCCTATAGTCCCGCACCCCCTGGCGAGGGGTTTATCCTAAAGTTGTGGCCTTCGCTTATACCGGGGTTGAAACCCCCGCCCATAGTCCCGCACCCTTCTGGCGAGGGAGTTTCACTGCGATTTCCAGGCTTTTCTGATCAGCTTTCGCGACACCTTAACCCTTGCCCTGCAGCCTGCCAAGGCAGGGCTATGATCGAATGCAGGACCCATCACGCCAAGCGGCCTCAACCGAATGAAGCTTTTCTTAGGAGCTTGTCCCGTGTATACCTGATAAAATCCCGGAATAGTAATACCATAAATCCATCTAAAGTGTTTTTGATCAACTAACATGGAAAGGGAATGGCTTGATCTGGCTTGGTTCGCCGTACGGAAAAACTGTTGATCAGGGCCCGTTTGGATATGCGGGAAACAAGGCATCTTGAACTTGGAAGCTTTCACCGACTCACAATGCTATATTGGCTTTTGATCTGTTTTAACAAGGGATCAGAGCTCATCCGCGCAAATATCAGTTGACGCAAAAGCCGCCCTGGTATTTGTGGATTTATCATGGCAAGATATAATTGAGAATAAACCAAGGAGATAATGATGTCCAAAGACAACCGTCGTGGCAAAGGTGTGAAAAACCTCCCTCAGCACGGGCGGGGTGAATGCCCTGTCTGCCACCGCACCGGGATCAAGTTGCTCAACGAGATCAAGGTCGGCGACAAGACCGTCAAAGTTTGCAAGAACTGTAAGAACATTGCCGCCGAGCGCCTCAGCGCCTGACGCGGCCCCTATTCTGGAGATTCAGATCGCCCCTTGCCGAGCTTTTGGGGTGATCTGATTTTTTTTTGATGCGCGCGATCAAAGCCCTCGGGCAGAATTTTTTGAACCAGCCGGATATAGCCAGACAGATCGTGGAACTGGCCGGGATCCTGCCGGGCGAGAAGGTTTGGGAGATCGGTCCCGGCCACGGCATCCTCACGCGGGCCTTGCTGTCGGCAGGGGCCAGGTTACGCGCGTTTGAGCTGGACCGAAGGCTGGAAGCCCCTCTGCGTGAAGAGTTCGGCGATTCCATCGAACTGCTGATGGGCGATGTGCTGCGGCTGGACTGGGAAGCGGAGCTCGCCCGCTCGGGACAACCCCTGAAGCTGGTGGCCAACATCCCCTACAATATCACCTCCCCCCTGCTCTACAAGCTGGAAAAGCATCACCTCGCCTTCACCGCGGCCACTCTGATGGTGCAGAAGGAAGTGGCGGAGCGCATCTGCGCGGAGCCAAACCGCAAGGCTTACGGGGTGATGACCCTGCGCCTGCGGAGGATCTTTGACGCCCAGATCCTGCTGGACGTTCCCCGCGAGAATTTCACGCCCGCCCCCAAGGTCGATTCCGCTGTGCTGGCCCTCAAGCCCAGAGCCGTTCCAGCCGTGATCCCCGATCTGGCCAAGTATCTCAAACTGATCGAACTGGCCTTTGCCCACCGACGCAAGACCCTGCGCAACAACCTGGCCAGCCTGCTGGACAAAGACGGCCTCAGCCGCGTTCAGCAGCAAAGCGGCATCGATCTCACCCGTCGCGGAGAAACGCTCAGTGAAGCGGAATTTATTGCTCTCAGCGCTCTGCTTTAGTTTCTGCTTTCTAAGCGCGCAGGCCAATCTGCTGGATTTCAGCTTCTCCGGCAGCAATTCCTCGCGCAACCTGGAAAACAATCTCCGTTACCAGCTTACACCCTTCAAAGCCTCACTGCTGCAGATCAGCGCGCAGTCCTTCAGCGAACAGCGGCTCAATTTCTCCCAACGCAGCCGCCGCTCCCTGCTGAGCCTGGACCTGGCTTTCGACCGCGAGTTGCTGCGCCACAGCGTTGAGTCTGGCTATGAATACCTCTACGACTCCAGCGAACTGGACGAGCAGTTTCAGCCTTACCGCAACAAGACCGGATTTTTGGGCTACACGCTTGACCTGATGCCAGCGGACAGCCTGCTCTTCGAGGCCGGCGTGCAAGGCTTCATCCGCTCTGAGGAAGACCGCTACCTGCTGGGTTCCAAACTCAACAGCCAGGGCTACCTGGTGCACGGCCGGGCCTCCGCGTCCACCGAACTCCTCAACACCCGCACCGGCCTCAGCGCCGCCTATGAGCGCAAAACCATGGATTGGGAGTATTACCAGACCGGCTCGCTGGCCGCCTGGCTGAACCACCAGAGCCAAAATCTGCTGGTCAACAACAATTTCAGCCTCTCGCGCCGCGATGATGACATCTATGTGCTGCTTCCGGACACCTCCGCTGGCGGCAGGGGCTTTTACGACCTCGATGACAGCCAGAGGCGCAGTTCCCTGGTTTATTCCGGCAGTCTGGAATACGAGCCCTGGGAACTCCTCCGCCTCAATCTGCAGGAGAGTTTCAACAAGCGGATCACCGATCTGGCCGAAAACACGGTGCGCAACAACTCGGACCTGATGAACCAGGCTTCGCTCTCGCTGGAGCTCAAACCCGTGTACAACCTCGGCTGGTCATCCACTTTCAGCCACGGTTACGGCCTCAAGACCTACAGCCTGACCCAGACCAGCCGCGAAAGCGAAAATCGCTTTCTTTCCACCGGCCTGAACTGGGAATACACAGGCGGCGACACCCTTTCCGCCGCTTTCTCGGTGGACCTGCAACGCAGCAGTTTCCCGGACGATCAGAACCGCTGGGACAACGATCTTCGCCACATCCGGGTGAATCTGGCCAATGCCCATTACTGGAAAGAGCGCCTCAAGCTCAGCAACCGCCTCTATTGGAATCTCACCGACGACGTATATCTGGACGGCCTGCTCTCCGGCAACAACAAACAAACCGCCAGTTACATCTACAATCCTTCCTGCGCCATGCTGATCGGCGACCGGCTGCTCTTCAACCAGAACTACCTGATCCGCGCGGATTACACCAGCTATATGTACGATCCCACCGACAAGGCCTTTTACCGCCAGTTGGAACTGGAGTACAAGCTCGTGTTCGACAGCTTTCCCTTCGCCGCCCGCTCCCAGGACCAGCGCTGGCTGCTGCTGCCCTACCGCAACAACGATGGCAACGCCTTTCTGGCGGACCTAAGCTTCGGGTTCGAGCGCAACGAATATGCCGATTTCAACGGCCAGATCTACGTGATCGATTTCAAAAACACCCGCTACACCGCCGCGCTGACCCTCAAACACGACATCCAGAACCTCTATTACATCATCCAGCCCCAGTATTCCTGGGGAACCTGGACCGAATACAACCTGCTGCTGGGCCTGGCCTGGAAATTCACCGAGGCCTCGCTGCTGGAATTTTCCCTCAATCCCGTGGGTGACAGCCTCGACAACCTGGATTGGCGCAGCTCGGTGAGCCTGGGAGCGCATTTCTGATGAGTTCTGAACACACCGCCTGGATGCGGCTGGCCCTGGACGAGGCCCGCCGGGCCGTGAGCGAAGATGAGATCCCGGTGGGGGCGGTGCTGGTGAAAGACGGTGAACTGGTGGCCGCTCAGCACAACCGGACCCGCCAGCAGGCCGATCCTTTGGCCCACGCGGAAAAATTGCTCATTGACAAAATCCTCGCCTCCAAAATCAAGTACCTGCAGGATTATACCCTGTACGTGACTTTGGAGCCCTGCCTGATGTGTGCCGGCATGATGATCTGGAGCCGGCTGGGCACTTTGGTGTTCGGCGCTTCAGACCCCAAGGCCGGGGCCGTGGGCTCAGTCTACAACGTGCTGGCGGACAAGAGTTTCAACCACCATCCCCGGATCGTCCGGGGCGTGCTGGAAGAGGATTGCGCCGCCTTGCTCAGGGATTTTTTCCAAAGCCGAAGACAATGAAGTGGAGAGTTGCCGGAGCGGTTGAACGGGACGGTCTCGAAAACCGTTGTATCCTCACGGGTACCCAGGGTTCGAATCCCTGACTCTCCGCCATTTTGCCATGAACCAGAAAGACATCCAGCTCTTGTGTGATGCGGGCCAGCCGCTGTGCGGCGGAGGCACCCTGCGCGAGGAGCTGTTGCTGTACAATGTTCCCCCCGCTTCCTTGGGCGCCCTGAGCGCGGAATTTGCCGCCCTCACCGGCAAGGATCTCGTTCCGGACAGCGACGTCAACATCCTCTCCGGCGGCCAGAAAGTCCTTCTGATGTGTCTTTGCGCCCTCTTCTCCCCCGCCCGCAGGATCCTGTTCACAAACCTCTGGCATTCTCTCGACGCGGATAACCGCGCCAGGACCAAAGAGCTCATCGCCAGGCTGCGCGGAGATCGCGAGATCAGCTATGTGGAGGACGGCCATGCGGCTCCCTAAAGGCGATTACCCGGTTTGGGACAGCTTTGCCCTTACCCTGTCCGCTGATCTGGCTTTGGGGCCCGGGATCCACTATCTGAGCGGCGCCAATGGCAGCGGGAAGAGTTCGCTGCTCACCCGGGTGCTGCTGCCCCGCCTGCTGAAAACTCCCGCTGTTTACAGCATCTATTTCGAACAGCAGATGCACGTTCAGGTCACTGCCGTCAAGGCTTACGCCAGCGTGATCAAGCCCCACCGCAGGATCTGTGGCGAAGCGGATACCGTGGATTTCCTGCTGGAAGATCTGCTTCGGGCCTGGAAAAATGAACCGCGGCCCTGCTACGTGGTGATGGACGAATCGCTCTACGCGGAGCGGGTTTTGGATTTTCTGCAAGCCCACCTTCCCGCTTTTTCCCTCATCTACTCCGCCCACACAGCGCTGTTTTCGGCGGATCAGACCATCCTGTTCCAGCCCCTCTCCCCCACGCGGAGCGAAGTTTATGTCCACCACCCTTAAACTTGGCCTTGCCCTCACTTTGCTGCTCGCCATCCTGGTGCTGGCCCTGGGTGTCTACATGAACGTCCTGGCGGTGCAGTTGGTTTGTTTCGCCGCCCTGTCGCTGCTGTTGCTTGGGCTAAAAGGCGTGAAGCGCTGGGCTGCCGGCTACCGGATGATGCTGCCTTTTCTGTTCTCGCTCACCCTGGTTTATCTGCTGTTCGGCCTTCTCAAGGTGCGCACCCAGGAAGGAGAGCCCGGATCAGTGCTGCACTGGCTGGAGTTCGGACTCAAGCGGATCCTGCTCTTTGCCAATTCCGTGCTGGCCTTCCAGTTTTTTTTCGCATTGGTCAGTTTCGACGACCTGCTGCGCCTGCCGCTGAAGATCGGCACCCTCAAATACGTGATCCTGGGCAAGATCCTCTTCGCCAACGCCTTCAATTCTTACGATGACATCAAATTTCACCACAGCCTGATCCCTTCGGAGCAGACGGCCAAACCCGGACTGGCCCGAAGATTCCGGGTCCGCCTGACCGCCGTGCTGGCCCTGCTGCTCGCCCTCTCGCGGGAATCGAGGCTGCGGGGCGAACAGATCGACAACCGCATTGCCTGCTGCCACAGCGGGAAAAGCAACCAAACCGGACAGTGGTACCTGATCCTGGGCTTTGTGGTGCTGGTGACCGTGGCCACGATGATCATCCCTATTCCCGTGCCCGGCGGCGGTTTCTTCAATTTCGGCGACGTGATGATCGTTTTCATCGGCCTCTACGCCGGCCGCAAAGCCGGAGCCATCGCGGGCGGGATCGGCAGCGCCATCGCCGATCTGCTGCTCTTTCCGCTGTTCGCGCCCATCACCCTGGTCGTGAAAGGCCTGGAGGGCTATGTTTGCGGACTGGCCCACCGGCGTTCAGGCCTCTGGCAGATCGTCTTTCCCCTGGCCGGAAGCGTAGTGCTCGTGCTGGGTTATTTCTTCGGAGAATGGGCGCTGCCCCAACTGGGCAAAGCCGTGGCCATCGCGGATCTGCCGGTAAACCTTGTTCAGGCCTCGGTGGGCTTCCTTGGCGGCAGGGCGCTGTTCGAAGCGGCCAAATTCCTGGATATCTGAGCCTTTCCGTTTTAACCGACCCTCAGGCTTCAATGACCCGATGAAACGATGCGGATGATGGCCAGGGCTGGCGCGAGGCCGCATTAGCTATTCCCGCAAAGTCTGGATTCCGGGGCCCCGGCGTTAACACGCCACCCCGGAATGACAGCCCGGTTTGTACTCTTACAACCAATCCGCAGCATTGGAATGTTACGCTACGGATAGCGCTTGACCCCGGCGGGTTTCCAGTTCTTCATCTTTTTTCTGAACCCATTTTCTCTTTGTCCGCGTTTTTCCGCGACCTATTCTTTTGGCTATTCCCGCAAGGTCTGGATTCCGGGGTTCCCCTTTACCCACTATGTTTGAATAGAGCATTCAAGATTAGCGTTCAAACACAGCGGGTCGCGTTGACCAGCTTCAGATCACCCTGATCCCAGACGGGTGCACCGCTCACCAATCTCTCGGTAGCCCCTCCCACTTTAGGCGGGGATTTGGCGGGGGGCTGTAATTGCGCGGATTTGCAGGGGCTATGTGCGGCTCTTTGGAGGATAGACCCATCCATGCTTATCCTTAACAACAAAAAAGCCACCCCAGTCTGAGGTGGCGATATGTTTAAAGTCAAGCAAGCTTACTTGAGTTCGACCACCAGGATCTTCTGCTTCCGGAAGGATTCGGGATCTGTGACCCGGAGCACGTATTGCTCCCCAGCTTTACTGACGTCATATGAAGCCGCGACGTGGCTGGAGAGGATGGAATAACCTTTTTTGGTGACCGGGAAAGTGACTTCCTGAGTGTCCAGGAGATTAAATTCGGTGAACTTGGTAAGATCGGCGTCCTTCACGGTGGAAACTTTGCCAATGCCCAGCAGGCCGCCCTTGCGTTCGATGATACCGCTGTCCAGAAGCTGTTTGCGGGTTCCCACTACAAAGAACAGCCGGTTGCTTTCCCGGCTTTGGCTGGCGAGTTCGGTTTCTTTATCCTTGATCTGGGAGTCGCGCAGATTGATCTCGGTTTGGGCTGTCTGGCGCTCGGTGTCGAGGGTCTGGGAAAGATTTGAGACCCTGCCTTCCAGCTCGGCCACGATCTTTTCCTTGTCTGCCACTGATCTTTTCAGTTTGTCCACGATCGCCTGAATGCTGGAGAGCTGTCCTTTGCTGGAGGCCAGCCGGGATTCCAGATCGGAGATCTTTTTCTTGTATTCGTCGATCTTGGCGCGGGCGTTGGTGATGATCTCAGCCGGGGTGGAGCCGCCGATCTCGCTCGCTGTGCCGATGCTGTCCATCAGCTCTTTGTCAAAGGTGTCCAGACTGCTCTGGATATCGCCTATGGTGGCTGTCGAAGTATCGTAAAGTTGCTGCAGTTCGTTGTTTTTCTGTTCCAGTCCTTTGGTCTTGTTGGAAGCACTGCTCCACATCACTCCAAAGACGATGGCGAGAACAGCCAGAACCGCTGCTATGATCCAAGATGTCGCTTTCATGCTTGACTCCTAATCGCTGTTTAATATGTTGACCCATAATTTTGAAAAGCGGTTTTGCTGTCAAGGACAAAGCACAGGACATATGAATTACTCGATCTTATCAGCCTGGTCCCGGGAGTTCGGCCTGCAGGGCCGCAAGGTGGAAAGCGTCAATTTGGCCAACTCCACCCTCAGGCTCCGCTTCAGCGACAAAACGGACCTCGTGCTGCTGGCCGCCGCGGACGCCTTTGCCTTTCACAGCCTCGATTTCCAGCCCGCGGACAACGAGGTGAAGATCTGGGACGCGCTCACCCACGCCGTTCTCACCGGAGCGGAGATCGACCCTGCCGACAGGATAATCCGCTTTCGCTTCACCCAGACCGACATCTACCAACAGAACAAGGTGTATCTGCTCATCGCGGAATTCACCCCGCCGAAGCCGAACCTCATCCTGGCCCTGCAAAATGAAGAGCTGGTGATCGTGGACGCCCTCCGCAAATATTCCTATGCCGACAACCCCCAGCGCCAGATCCTGCCCAGGCTGCCCTACCAGCCGGCCAAAACCTCGTTCCAGCCTATCTTGCAGGAGGTATCCCCGCCTCTGAGGCTGGAATCGCTGAAAACCGGCGCCACCCTCCTCTGCCCCAGCGTGAACGACTATTTGGCCAACTTTTATCATCACGTTTTCCTGGCCCGCGAGGAAGCGCAGCGCCGCCAGACCCTCCGTTCCCGCTGGGAACGCGAACTGAAGAAGGCCAAAGACAAACTGGCCAAGCAGCAGGCCGAGGCCGCCGACGCGGACAAGGCGGAATATTGGATGATCTGTGCCGAGACCCTCAAAACCAATCTGCCCAATATTAACCGGGGCCAGACTTCTTTCACAGCCATCAACTATTACGATCCGGAGCTGGCCACGATCGAGATCCCGCTGCAGCCTCAGCTTTCCGCCCGGCAAAACCTCCAGGCCTATCTGAAAAAATACGGCAAAGCCAGGCGGGGCAAGGAACTGATCGCCGCGCACATCGCCGCCACCCAGCAGCAGATCGCACACCTGGTCAACATCCTGGCCCGCGTGGAGGCCGGGGAGGAGGTGGAAGCCCCCTCCGCCAAAAGCATCGCCACCCTGGGACGCAAGCTGGACATGGAGGACAGGCTACTCAAGCTGCGGCTTTCCGAGGATTTCGAGATCGTGATCGGACGCAAGGCCAGCGAAAACGACTTCATCACCACCCAACTCGGCCGGCCTCACGACTGGTGGTTTCACACCCGCATCTACCGCGGCTCCCACATCCTGCTGCGCTGTTTCCGGAAAACCGCTCCCGGCGATGAACTCATCAACATCTGCTGCTCCCTCGCGGCCTGGTATTCCAAGGCCCGCTTTTCCCTCAACGTGCCGGTGGATTACACTCAGGTCCGCTTTGTGCGCAAACCCCGCAAAAGCCCGCCCGGATTCGTGACCTACACGGAACACAAGACTGTATTCGCCGATCCGCGGGACCTCCGTTCCCTGCGTGAAGAACTGAAGCTGTGAGAACCCGGCTCAAAGATCAGGCCTTCCTGATCAAAAGCAGCCCCTATAGCGACAGCAGCCTCATCCTGAGAGCCTTTGGCCGCCAGCACGGGCTGATCTCCATCCTGGCCAAGGGCATCCGCTCAAAACCGGAGGCCAGCCTTCTGAACCCGCTCTACGTCTATGAATTCAGCTTCTACGAACCGCGCGAGGCCGGGCTGTGCCTGCTGGCCGAGTTTTCGCTGGCGGAGGAGTTTGACCTCGCGGACAAGATCGAAAGCTGGACCGCCGCCGAATGCGCTCTGGAAATGTATTCCCAGCTCATCATCCCTCCCGAGGAATGCTCTGCGTACTTCGAGCTGCTGCGCGATTTCCTCGTCTATCTGGGCACGCTGGAAAAGAACGCCGTGCTGATCTGGTGGCGCTTTCTGCTGCGGGTATTCCGGATGCTGGGCGTTCCCTACGATCCCCAGCTCTGCTCCGCCTGCCTGGATTGCTCAAATGCCCTCACAGCCTGGGAACAAGGCAGCGGTAAGTTGTTTTGCGCCGGCTGTCTGGACGCTTTGCCGGATCCCCTCCGCTATGAACCTCTCAGCGCTGTATCAGCCAGGATCCTGCGCCTGCTGCCGGTGATCGGTGAACACGTGGCCTCGCTGAGGCCGGACAGAGCCAGCGTGGCACAATTGAACAGCCTCTTCGCCCAGTATTACCAGGCCCACTTCCACAAAGCCCTCAAGCTGCGCGGGCTGGAAGTTCTGGAACAGTTCCATCCCTGATTTTTGGCTCGTGTGAATTAATCAGCAGGCCTGCTTCTATCCGTCTGGACGCCATCCCAGTAATCCCGGACGTCGCGAAACCTTCGCTGCGAAATGGATCTGATATCTATAAACCCACGTCATCCTAGGCTTGATCCGCCCTGTCATTCCGGGGAAGCAGGGGCCTCACCTGTCATTCCGGGGTGGGGGTTTTAACCCCCGGGGTCCCGGAATCCAGACTTCCCGGGTAATGCCCTCAGAAGGTGTCGATTCAGAAGGCGTCTGGATCGATCGCGCCTTGGACTGGGACCGGACCGGCTATTCCCGCCAGGTCTGGATTCCGGGGCCCCGCGTGCTTACGCACGCTTCCCCGGAATGACAAGTTTCTCGGTTTTGGCGTTTGCGGTGGCAAGAGATGCAATTTAAAAAGGTTCGAAAGAGTTGATCTCCCAATAGTAGTGTTCCGCGGCCTGCTGGATCGCCAGCAGCTCGTCGTAGTGCTTCTTCTCCCACTGTGCCAAAAGTTCAAAAAACTTCTTCAGTTCGGGTTGCCCGGCCGCGTGGGCGGTGGCGCTGTAGTGTTCGAAAGAGTCCTTTTCCAGCAGCAGCGCCGTGGAGATGGCGGAAAAGAGATACTGGTCCCCGCCGATGCGGCGGATCAAACTCTCCGAAAAGATCGAGGCCGCTTCCCGCACTTCGCTCAGTTCCGCGGCGGGTTGCGAGGGCAGCAGATCGCCGGAGATCTCCTGATAATATCTCAGCAGGTGGTTGAAGTGCCGGCGTTCCTCCTCCGCGCGGCTGGCAAAGAACTCCTCCACCTCCGCCCCGCCCGCGTGCGCGGCCGCGTTCTCATACAGGGTCACACTGTCCTTTTCGCCCTGCATAGCCTTCTTGATCGCTTTCAGCATGTCGTCTTTCATGGTCTTTTCCTTATGATGTTGATTTTCTTCAGACATTATAAGCCGGGATTCCTGCCGCGCCGGAAATTTCTCCCGCGTTTGCCCCCGCTGGAATTTCCCTTGTCAAAAACGGCAGCGTGGCCAAAAATGGTTTTTCATCAAAAATCTACCGAACAGGGAGACCAATTGAACCCGAAACTACGCGCCCTGATCCTCGTGATCGTTCTGCTGCTCAGCTTCAGCCTGCTGGGCGCGGAATCATTCGGCTCCCGCACCGCCGCCTCACTGAAGGCCAGGGGTGTGAGTCCCTGGCTGATCGTGGTGCTGATCTCGATGCTGCCGATCGTGGAGCTGCGCGGCGCCATCCCCGTGGCCATAGCCGTTTTGGGCATGTCCTGGCAGGAGGCCGTGCCGCTGGCGATCCTGGGCAACATGATCCCCATTCCCTTTCTGCTGCTCTTTCTGGAGTGGTTTCTGAAGCTGCTTTCCCGCTACCGCTGGGGCAAAAGGTTCACCGACTGGCTCTATGCCCGCACCCGCAGCAAGGGCAAGGTGGTGGAACGCTACGCGGAGCTCGGTCTGATCGTGTTTGTAGGCATCCCCCTGCCCGGTACCGGAGGCTGGACCGGGTCCCTGGCCGCCAAGATCTTCGGCCTCACTTTCTGGAAATCCCTCATCTGCGTGTTCCTCGGCGTGCTGCTGGCAGCCCTGATCGTAACCCTGATCACACTGCTGGGCACCTCCATTTTCTGAACCATGCCCACACCCGCTGCTCACATCTTCTGGCTGGCCGGGGAAAACTCCGGTGATCTGCACGCCAGCCTGGTGATGAAAAGCCTCAACGCCGCCCTGCCCGGCCTGCGTCACAGCGGGATCGGCGGTTCCCGGATGCAGCGCGAAGGCCTCAAACCGCTCTTTCCCTTCGCCCGCTTCAATGTGATGGGTTTCACGGAAGTGCTGGGCCATCTGGGCTTTTTCCTCAAAGTGGAGCGAGGCCTCAGAACATTCTTTAAAACCGATCCGCCGGACCTCGCCATCCTGGTGGATTATCCCGGTTTCAACCTCCGGATCGCCCGTCTGGCCGACTCTCTGCGCGTCCCCGTGCTCTATTTCATCTGTCCCCAATTCTGGGCCTGGAAACACCATCGCGTCTTCCAACTGCGCGACAGCGTTCGCCACGTGGCCTGCATCCTGCCTTTCGAACCGGAATTGCTGGCCATCCACAACGTCAGCGCCACCTACGTGGGCCATCCCATCGCCGGGGAAGTCAGCTTCGAGCTCGACCGCGCCGCCTTCGCCAGCTTTTACGGGCTCGATCCCGCCAAACGCTGGATCGGCTTGCTACCCGGCAGCCGCGACAGCGAGGTGAAGCGGATGCTGCCCGTGTATCTGAAAGCCGCGCGGGAGCTGGCCGCCCAGGGTTTCGAGCCGCTCGTTTCCAAAGCCCTCTCTGTGTCCCACGGGCCTTTCATGGCCTGCCTCGATGCTGCCCGGATCCCTGAACTGAAGCTGATCGACGGCTACCGTTACGACCTGATGCGCCACGCCGATCTGCTGGTCTGCACTTCCGGCACAGTCACTCTGGAAGCCGCCTACATCGGCACTCCGCAACTCATCTGCTACAAAACCTCGGCCCTCACCTACGCCATCGGACGCCGCCTGGTGCGGGTGAAGCGTATCGGCCTGCCCAATATCCTGCTGGACCGGGACCTGCTGCCGGAACTCATCCAATCCGCCTGTACGCCTCAGAACATCGTACAAACCGCCCTGGAGCTGCTAAACGACCCTTCCCGCCTCGAACGGATGAGGTCCGAACTCGCCCGTCTGCGGGAAATCATGGCCGAACCGGTCACCAGCGTGGAAATGCCGCGCCTCGTGCGGGAGATCCTGGACGCCCATGCCTGAGTTTCTTTTCCAACTGGAAGCTGTTCTGGGCGCCTGGCTGCTGCGCCTGTGGCGCTTCACCCTGCGGATCAAGGCGCAAAACCAGCCCCCCAATGGCCATCCCTGCGTTTACGCGCTCCAGCACCGCGATCTGCTGCTCCTGGCCATCCAGAGGATCGATTGCGGCATCGCCGTGATGGTTTCCCGTTCCCGCGACGGCGAATTCATCGCCCGCCCGCTGGCCCGCCTGGGCTTTTTACCGGTGCGCGGATCAACCTCCCGCAGCGGCTCCCAGGCGCTGAAAGAACTGGTGGAACTGGCCCGGAAACGCAGCCTGGCCATCACCCCGGACGGTCCCAAAGGCCCGGCGGGTTCCATTCAGCCCGGTATCCTCCAACTCGCCCTGCTGGCCCAAATTCCCATCATTCCGGTGGTGGCCTCCGCCGGCCGCCAGTGGCAGCTCAATTCCTGGGACCGCTTCCGGATCCCCAAACCCTTCAGCAAACTCACCGCCAGCTATGGCCCGGAGATCCGGGTGCGTTCCCGCGAAGATTTTCCCGCCGCCGAAACCGCCCTGCGCCAGGCCTGGGAAAAGCTGACCTGACCCCCCTTTCCACTCCCGCGGATTCAACATCAGCCCAAAAAACAAGCCGGAGAGTAAGATCTCCGGCTTGATCAGAATTTGAAAGACTCGGTTTATCTGGCCAGGGCGCGCTCGCTGAGGCGGCGGACGTAATTGGCCAGGCGGGCGTTGGAGAAGTGGTCGATCTTCATGTCGCCATAGTCGGCCCAGTCGCTCTGAGCGGTGGCCACCAGGACGTTATCCACATACTTGTGGTTCATCTGGGTGATCTCCAACGAGTAGGTGGAGCCGGTGCCATGGTCCTGCACAACGTTCGCGGGGAAGGTGTATTCGCGAACCGAAGCGGCCAGATCGGTATCGGCAACTTCGTCATCGTAGGGATCGTCCGGATCGAAGGCGTAGGCCGAGGCGGTCTGAACCTGGTTGTTGCCACCGAGGGACCAGTACATGTAGGCGCTCTGGGCGGGGTTGTAGGTGAGCGGGAAAGTTGCGTCGGCGTTGTAAACCACGGTTTGGTTGCTGCTGACAACGGTTTCGCCGTTCACGATCAGGTTGAAATTATAAGCGGTTCCGGGGGTGAGGGAGACGCCGCCCATCCAGAAATCACCGTATTGGATAAGACTGTCAGGAGCCACGCCGCCTATCTTGAGTTCGAGGGTGGTGGGCGGCACATAATCGGCCATCGGGCCTATCCACATCACGGTAACGATGTGGGTGTCTTCCTTGCCGTCGGGGCCGGCGATGGCCATCACGGACCATTTGGCATCTTCGGGCTGGGTGATGTTTTCGATGCAGCCGGTGAGGAACAGACCCATGGCAAGGGTTGCCACGATCATCAGTATAAAGAATTTACGCATTTAATTCTCCTTTGAATTTGGTTTCTGAGAGTTCTAATCCTGAATATCCCGTAATTTGTCAAGCTTTTATTGATTTCCCGCAAAAAGTCAGTTCTTTCATGGGACATCCCGGACCACTCTCTACGCTATATACTACCCCGAAATCAGTATCCTGCAAGTTATTCCGTGTTCCCGGCGGTTGTTGCGGCGGAAAGGCCATGGTTGCCTTCGCGCGCGGGGCGGCTATACTTTCTGAAGCAACTGCATATCCCGCTGGTACTGCGATATTGCCTGGAGGAACGATGCAAAACTATTACAAGCTTACGCTCAAATGCCCAAAATGCGGCAGGGAACTAAGCGACGAGACCAAACTCATCGACGGGATCCCCGCCGTGAAACTGCTGGTCCGCTCCGGAGCCGAGGAAGGCAGTATCTGGCTTTCCTCCCTTTACGGCAGCTACAGCCAGGAATCCACCCTCACCGCCCGTGACGGCGAGATCAGCGTCCTCTCCTGCCCCCACTGCGGCGGGGAACTCACCTCCGGCGAAAACTGCAACATCTGCCAGGCCCCGCTGGTGGATTTCCATCTCTTCGAAGGCGGCAAAGTCTCCATCTGCTCCCGCGCCGGCTGCACCAAGCACTCCATCGAGTTTGAGGACCTCAACACCGCCATCAACCACTTCTTCAACGAGTTCGAGCTGCAAAGCCGGCTTCCGGAGTGAGTTTGCCCGCGGTGCCGCAGTTTGGCGGAACCCGGTGATTTTGCTTTGGAGTTTATAGCCTGAAGACCCGGCCATTCCGTCATTCCGGGGGGGCGTGCGTCAGCACGCGGGGACCCGGAATCCAGCCCTTGCGGAAACAGCCAACCAAGGCCAAGAACAAGGCGTGTTCGGGATGTGGCGTTCTGTCGCCCACGAGGGGCTTCCATTTTATTGGGCTGTCTTTCAAACTGAATGGACGGTGTCAAAACAATAGTCCCATGGTAAGATAAAGCAGCATGTCATTCCGGGGGAGCGTGCGACAGCACGCGGGGACCCGGAATCCAGCCCTTGCGGGAATAGCCAAGCCAAGGACAAGAACAAGGCGGGGCCGATACAGACTGCGTCTGCATCGACACCCTCTGAGGGCATTACCCGGACCGTCTGGATTCCGGGACCCCGGCGTTAAAACGCCACCCCGGAATGACAATCCGCGGCCGGTCAGATAAAAGTTCTGTACCCAGCTGATCCCTCCCCCACTTGGTTTGAAAGATAGCCGAACAAGTCTCTCTTGCATATCGAGCGGGTTAGCCCGGAGGGCGACAGACAATAGCGAGGGTGTGAAGTGACCGGGGCGCCTGCGGAGGAGCGCAGCGATGCCGTGGGGCGGGAACGGAACCCCTCGTAAGAGTAATAAACGAAGGATCGAGCCCCTTGCGGGCGACAGAACCGCGGGGATGGATTTCTGTCGCCCACAAGGGGCTTCCGTTTTATTGTGGCTCGTGTACGAAGGGCTCCGCTGCGCTGCGCACCCTCGCCATGGTCTGTCGCCCTCCGGGCTAACCCACTGGCCTTCATGGCCTGTTCAGAGGTCTGGACTGGACCTCGCCATGGCCTGTCGCCCTCCGGGCTGCTTCCCCCAACCCGATGCAAAGCCAGCCATACAAAAACCCCGGCCGAAACGACCGGGTCTTGATATTGAAGCTTGCTGCCTGAGATCTACTGCAGCTTGGCTTTGAGGCCGTTATATTTGGTTTTCTGCGCGCCGGTCATGTTGTCATATTCGGCGGCGAGGGCGTTCTGCTGATTTTGCGCTTCGGTCCTCAGCTGGGTGAGCCTGGTGATTTCCCTGGGGGTGGTGGGGTTCTTGGCTTTCAGGGCCAGGTAGCGGTCCACGGCGGTGCCGAAGTCGTTGATCTTGGCGTCATCAACGGTCGGAGCGGGCGGGGCGGGCGGTGTCGGAGGTTTCGGCACGGGCGGTTTCACCACGGGCGGTTTCTGGCCGGGGGTCACCGGGGTTGTGGCCGCGGGGGTTGCGGGAACTTCAGGCACAGGTGCCATGGCAAGTTCGGGATAGACGATCTCGGTGTTGAGCTCGATGGAGCTCACTTCGCCCAGGATGCGTTTCACTTCGGCTTTGTCTTCGATCATCTGCATGAAGGTGAGTTCCTTCTTGTCGCCGATCAGGCCTATCATCAGGGCCACGATCTCGGCCTTGTGCTCTTCCTTGAGGGGAACGTTTTCCATGCCCATCACGGCTTCGCCATCGGAGTTCTTGAAAGCGAGGGTCCAGGCGCCGATGTGGTCCGTTGTCAGGCTGTCGGGGTTGATCCCAACCAGCTGCTTCAGCAGTTCAGCGTTGAGGGTCATTTCCAGGCCGCCATCCACTGGTTTGAGCATATAGCTGCCATCGACCACTTTCACAAACTCGGCTCCGTTGCCCATCACGGGAACGTTGCTCAATTCCAGGGCTTTTTCTTTCAAAGCGCAGGCGCTGAATACGAGCATCGCCACCAAGGCGACGGTCATTAAAGCTGTTCTAATTTTCATCATTTTTCTCCTTGTAACAATTAGCCTGCCTCGCTGGCGGGGCCAGGGGCAGGTGTTTTTTTTCACTCTTTGCGTTCCGGTCGGCTGATGCCGGGAAAAGCTGCTTGCGCCAATGTTTCAGGCTCAAGCCCCGCTCATCCTCATTCTCCCGGATGGTCATTTTGGGGCACTCTGTTCTGACTGCGTTTGCTTGTCAATCTTTTTTCTTTGGTCCGGCCTCCGGAAGCAACCGGAAGAGCATGACAGCGCCTTCGCGGCTTCGCTCCGCCCCGGGCCAAAATCCGGCCTGTTCAGGGAGCCGAGTCCGATGTGGTCACATAAAAGAAGACGCTGCCGGGATCGAAACCCAGGGCGGCGATCTGCGCCCAGCTGATCTCCACGCTGAGATCGGTTGTGGAAAGCAGATACACGAACCCCGTTACGGGATCGTCGCTCACGTAAACGTTGTAGACCGCCGCGCCGTCCGCCGCGCTCCAGCTGAGGGTGATCCCCGTGTCGCCGTCGGATCTGCCGATCAGCAGATTGGCGGGAGGATCGGGGATTCCGGCGGTGGCGATCCTGGCCAGAAACACGCTGTAGTCATACGGGCCCACCAAATGGTCGTCCCCGAAGATCACGTCGTAACCGAAATCACCGGCCAGCACGCAGCTGCCGTCCACCTCTCCGGCGATGTGATAGCCTGTGCTGCCCGCCCCGTGCGCTTGGATCGCCCAACCCCAGTTGCCGCCGGGATCGAGGCTGGCGGCGAAGGCCGAGGCGCTGCCCGTATCCGCGGTGAGGGTGGTGGCGCCCACGGTGATGGTGGAGGTGAACGATCCCGCTATCAGGCTGTTTCCCGCGGAATCGGTTTTGATGCCCCGGAGATTGTCGCGCGTGGTTTCTATTCTGGTGGCCCAGAGCCAGGTGCCGTCGGGATCCATTTTCGCGGCGAAATAGCCGTTGAGGCTGGTGGGAGTGGGGGCAAAATTCAGGGTGGAGTTCAGATAACCGATCACGTAGCTGTTGCCGCCGGCATCGGCGGATACGCGCCAGCCCCAGTCGTCATAAGTCCCGCCCAGGCTTTTGGCCCAGACCCAGGTTCCGGAGGCGTCGAGCTTGGCAAAATAGGCGTCCTTGTCGTCCACGGCGGTGACCGTGTGCGCTCCGAAAGTGGCCGTGTTCTCGAATTGGCCGGTGATCCAGCTGTTTCCCGCGCCGTCCGTGCAGATGCCGTTGACGTTGTCGGATATGGCGGTGCCCGCCTGATTGGCCCAGAGCCAGTTTCCGGCGGGGTCGAGCTTGGCGGCGAAGATATCGTTGCCGCCGTAGGTGGTGAGGGTGGTGGCGCCGAAAGCGTAGGTGCCGTTGAAAAGCCCGGTCACATGGCAGTTTCCGGCGGCGTCGCAGGCTATCCCCCAGCCGTAGCTTGCCCCTGAACTGCTGGTCCGGTCCAGAACCTTTGCCCAGAGCCAGTTTCCCGCGGGGTCGAGCTTGGCCACAAAAGCCTGGTTCCCATACTCGCTGAGTTCAATGCTGCCAAACCAGGCCGCGTAATGCGAATAGATCTGGCCGGTCACGTAGCTGTTGCCCGTGACGTCGGTGCAGACCGCCGTGGCGTAATCGTGGTTGTTGCTGCCGGCGTGCACCGCCCACAGCCAGTTGCCGGCGGGATCGGCTTTGGCCACGAAAATGTCCGAGTAGTTGCCGTTGTAGGCGCTCAGATTCCAAGCGCCGAACGCCACCGATTTGTAGATGTTTCCGGCCATGATGCTGTTGCCGGAGGGATCCAGCGCCAACCCCTTGGAATAAGCCCTGCCGAAGGTTTCCAGTCCCACGCTGCAGATCCCCCACTCCCATTCCGGAGCCTGCGCGCCCAGCGCGCCCGCCGCGAGCGCGACCAGTAAAACCAAACCATGCCTGTTCATTGCATCACTCCTTGTGCAAAATGCGCAACCGTCAGGAGGGCGGAAAAGATCTCCGCTCAGGAGCCGGCTTTTTCGGATTGCATTTTTCCCGCAATCTTGGAATTCTGTCAAGCAAAATCGGCCCCGGGCGGTTTCACCCGAAGGCCCTTCCGCTCTTCTTCGCGCCGGAGGGGCTCCGTTCTGGATTTACATACGTTTGGGGCGGGGGTTGGGGATGTTTCACTCCGTAAATCCGTCCACTCCGTGAATCCAGCCTGTCATTCCGGGGTAGGGGCCCAGGAATCCAGACGGTCCATCCGCCCAGCTCCAGCCTGTCATTCCGGGGTAGGGGTCCCGGAATCCAGACGGTCCATCCGCCCAGCCCAGCCCTGTCATTCCGGGGTGGCGTTTTAACGCCGGGGCCCAGGAATCCAGACGGTCTATCCGCCCAGCCTCAGCCTGTCATTCCGGGGTGGCGTTTTAACGCCGGGGCCCAGGAATCCAGACGGTCCATCCGCCCAGCCCCAGCCTGCTATTCCGGGTAGGGGCCCAGGAATCCAGACGGTCCATCCGCCCAGCCCCAGCCTGCTATTCCGGGTAGGGGCCCAGGAATCCAGACGGTCTATCCGCCCAGCTCCAGCCTGTCATTCCGGGGTGGCGTTTTAACGCCGGGGTCCCGGAATCCAGACGGTCCGAGTAATGCCCTGGCAGGGTGCCGACACAGACGCAGTCTGCATCGGCCCCGCTTCCACCTGGGACTGGGATTGGCTACTCCCGCGAGGTCTGGATTCCGGGACCCCGCGTGCTGGCGCACGCTTCCCCGGAATGACAGTCCGGGGCGGGGGTGGGGGATGTTTCAATCCGTAAATCAGTTCAATCCGTAAATCCGTACACTCCGTGCATCCGTATGCAGTGGGAATGCCCGGCCCTGCCGTGGCCGCTCTTCCCCACCTCGCTCAGACAACCTTGTATCTCAGCCACAGCCTGTCGTTCGCCAGGTGCTTCACTTCCATCAGCCGAAGCCGGTTGGGCAGGAGCGTGGGCCAAACCGGTTCCGGCGAAGCAAACAGGGTGGGAATCGAAAAGCCGCCGATCACGAGCGGACACAGCAGGATATTGATCTCGTCCAGCAGCGAACCGCGGATCAGGGCGCCGCTCAGCCTTCCGCCGGAACTGGTGGCGATCGTGTTCACACCCAGCTTTGCCTTCACTTTGGCCAGCATTGCCGGCAGATCCACCCGCTCCCGCCCCTCGATCAGGTAAGGCAGGCGGCGCTCGCGCAGAAAGGCCAGATACTCCGGCGGCGCGGTCTCCGTGGTCAGATGCACCATATAGGTTTCCGGGTCGTCGCAGGCAGCCGTATAGCCGTTTCGGAACCTGCCCCGGCCATCGACCACCGCGGTCCAGGTTTTCCTCCCGGGACGATGGAGAATGTCATCCGGCAAAAAGTCCCGATACAGTTCGGCGGCGTCTCCCCCGAACTTGGGCAGTGGCGCCAATTCCTCGTTTTCCGCCACCAGCATGTTGCTGCCCTCCAAAAACATGTCCGGTTTATAAAGCTGGAATACGGCCTGGGTGAAGCCGGCCCATTCCTCCCCCGAAACCAGCATCCCGAAAAGCTCCGGCTGCTTGAAGGAGTCGAACATGGTGGTGTTTGGGCCCAAGGTGATCCTGCCGTCCACGGAGGCGCCCACATAGAGCACCACTTTCGGTCTGTCCATCTGATCCTCCCATTTTGTGTGTCCCTGCCATCAGGGCTGATTTCCCTTTTCCACGCCCGGGTGAAGCTGTCAATCACTTCTTCTTCGCGGCTCACCCCGACCCGAACAGTCATTCCGGGGAAAGGGAGGCTGCGTTGTTTGATCTGAGGACCCAGCCTTGCTGTCATTCCGGGGAAAGGGCGGCTGCGTTGTTAGTTCTGAGGACCCAGCCTTGCTGTCATTCCGGGGAAAGGGCTTCAGCCCTTGGGGCCCCGGAATCCAGGCCTGGCGGCAATAGCCAATCCCGCTGGCGTCGAGCGCAGCATCGACGGCAGCAATACTTCCTGTAGTCCATGCTCGTGCCTCGCTGGACTCCAGGGAAGGCCCCGGAATCCAGGCCTGGCGGGAATAGCCAATCCCGCTGGCGTCGAGCGCAGCATCGACGGCAGCAATACTTCCTGTAGTCCATGCTCGTGCCTCGCTGGACTCCAGGGAAGGCCCCGGAATCCAGACCTTGCGGGAATAGCCAATCCCGCTGGCGTCGAGCGCAGCATCGACGGCAGCAATACTTCCTGTAGTCCATGCTCGTGCCTCGCTGAACTCCAGGCTGGCGCAACTTTTTCCCTCTTTCTCCCCGTCTCCCCGTCTCTGTGCCTCTGCGTTAAGATCCCTCACATCACCCTGTCCCACTGCTCATACCCTTTCACGGCGTCCAACAGCCCCGCCTCCACGGCGCTTTTCACGGAGCGGCAGGGGAGGTCGTAAGTTTCGATGTCGGCGCGGCTGAGGCTTCTCAGGTCGATGGCGCTGAGCCCTTCCGCGGAGCCCAGGGGCGGGCCTTCCAGGCTGTAAGTTTTGGCCAGGTTCCACATCATTTTGGTGAAGGCGTTGTACCAGTTGTTCAGGGGCCGGCTGTAGTGTTTGGGAACGCGGTTGAAGCTGTCGCAATAGGCGGCCAGGTCCAGTTTGAAGCCATCCGTTGGCTGGATCAGCTTCAGGTTTGCGCCGATCGCCGCGAACAGCCGGTTCTGCTCCGTTTCCCGCCGTTTCACGTGCGGACGCGCTATCATCCGGTTCAGGCGCGGGTTGTAGTAATACACCAGCCCGTCACATTTGCCCCGGTAGGCCTGCAGCATGTTCTTGAAAAATACTTTCATGGTTCCTCCATTATTTAGGGGGAAAGCTAAGTTCCACCATCTTAAGAGGGTTACCAAAGCTGCTAACGTAATTCCGGCGTTTTGGAACATCCCGCCACCCCCAAAACCTTTCCCCATCAACCTTGCTCACTTCAGCCAGAAATGCTGTTGACAGGATATCCCCGCCGGAAAGATTATCCCCCCAGTGATCACAGGAGGTTCAAAATGTCTGAGAATAAGCCAGATGACTTATCAAGAGATATACTCAAGGAAGCAGAAGATAGTTACAACTTGGCCTTGGAACTCCATTTGCAAACCAAACTATCAGCCGCTGACAAGTTATTGATCATCGATTTAATTGAAGATGCTGCCGATAAAGGGCTTAAAAGCGCACAGCGGTTCCTGGGGCTGGGGCTCATCAACGGAGATCTTTGGGATAAAGATTTTTACGAAGGCATCAAATGTCTTGAAACGTCTGTGGACCCAACCAATCCTGAACGCATGTATGAAATCGCCTGGTTATGTGAGAAAGGTGAACACGACCCCCAGCTTGCCGCCAAATGGTATGAGCGTGCTGCCTCTCTTGCGTATAAACCGGCCATGTTCAGATTGGCTCTCATGTATGAAAAGGGCATTGGCGTTACCAAGAACCACAAAAAGGCATTCTCCCTTCTCAGACAGGTGGTGCTTATAAATGACTATCGCTATCAAATGACCATATCTCGCTATTATTATGACCATATCGGGACCAAAAAGAACAACCTCGAAGCGTATATCTGGTCCTTGATAGCGCAAGCAAAATCACTCCCTAACACTCGCTTGGCTTATTTTGATGAACTGGAGGGCTCACTGTCGGAAGATGAGAGATCAATAGCTCAGGATGAAGCAGAGAGGCGTTTTAGGATTCTGGAACAAAGAGAATTGACCGAAACGGACCTCCTCGAGTTCAACCCGGAACCGCCTGTGGTTACCAAGGTGGCTCCGTCAGCCGCTACTGTGCAAGATGAGATTAGCCACATCAAGCCCGAACCCGCCGACGACCCCGCCCCCGATCCCGGTTTGCCCGCCCTGTTGAAGGACTGGAAGGTAGCCGGCGTATCCAGCCTCACTATCCACGTCAATCTCCGCGAAAAAACCGTTCGTATCGTTCACAGCCGCAAAAGCAAAACCCTCACCAACGCCGATTTCGCGCGCCTTTTCACCCGCTACGCCCTGCCCCTCATCGTGGATCATCACGAGTCACAGCGGAGTTCCAAACCGAAGGTGGATTATGCTTCTCCCAGTCTCGCCCGGGGCGTTGACCTGACTTTGACCCGTCCCAACCACAAAACGGTCTCGGATGTGAATTCCAGGATTCGCTCTGTTTTCGGCCTGGGCAAGAAAGAACAGGCCTTCAAATGGATTAGCGCAAACCGACATGACACCAAAACCTTGAAGGCCAACATCAAAATAGAGGTCCATTATCTGAAGTGATTTTCCGTATCCGCCCTTTTCCGCGTGTATCCGCGTCTGTCCGGAAAGTTTTTTCCGGACTTTTTTTATTTCCTAACATTCTCTCCGTCAGATAGATACCGGTTTCCACGTCCGCGTTTTTTCCGCAGCCTTTCCATATGGAAACGGAGTAGGGTAGGCCCTCGTTCACGGGGGTACTACCAAAACAGGAGGTACAGCAATGTACCACGCCACCACCCTTCAAGGCTTCGTCAGCGAAGCCAAGCCCACCCCATCCCGGAAGGTCGACCTCCCGGTCGACCAAAAGCCCACGGGGCTTTGCGAAGAAGAACCAGGATCGCCCCTCCGGAGAGAGGTTAACGAGGACGTTAACCTTCCGATGCCACCCACCCCACCCCGTCACCACGCCACCCCGCCACCACCCCAAAACCCAATTCGTGCCATTCGTGTAATTCGTGGACAGCCCAACGCCGCCATCACCCGCCCCGTGACGGTCGGAATGGCCATCACAGCACCCGCCCTGATCGCCGAACGCGACGTCTCGTATGTGATGGATTGCGTGCGCGAGGGCCGCTTCGAGGGCAAAGACCTCAAGGCCCTCATCGTCACCATCCGCTCCCTGGCCGAACGCCAGGCCGGGATCGCCGCCGGGATGAAGAAGTCCCTGCCCTGGTTCAGCGGCTCCACCTTTCACCGCCGCCGCGGGAACGAGTTCTTCAAAGCCGCCTGGTTCATGGTTTTCGACCTCGACCACGTGCCGGATATCGAAGACTTGAAACACCAGGCCGTGGAGAAGCTGCCCTTCCTCCGCTACGCCTTCCAGAGCGTGCGCGACGGCGTGAAGCTTGTTGCCGAATTCGCCTCGCCCATTACCAAGGAAGACGATTTCCGGACCATCTGGAAGTACCTGGCCCTGCGCGTCGAGAAGGCTTTGGCCGTCAAGGTTGATTCCACTCCGGATCCCGCCCGCGCCTGTTTCCTTTCCTACGATCCGGAGTTGCTCACCAACCCCTCTTGCCGCCCCCTGGACCCGAAGAAGACGCTGCGGGAGGCCGAGGCCATCGCCGATCTGCTGCGGATTTTCCGCCCGGCCCCGCCCGTCATCCCAGCGCAGGCTGGGATCCAGAACCACCATCGCCCGGCCCCGCCCTGTCATTCCGGGGTGGGGGCTTCAGCCCCCGGGGCCCAGGAATCCAGACGGTCACACCAAAACAACTTCACATCCAAGTCGGGTTCGGCTCAGACGCAGTCTGGGTCGACACCCTCCGAGGACTATTCCCGCGAGGCCTGGATTCCGGGGCCCCTACCCCGGAATGACAGAGCGGCTGTGCCTTCAGGTGAAACCGCCCGGGACGGTGTGACCCCCCTTCCCCGTGATGACGGGGCGGATGGATCTTCGGACCAACACCCCCCAATTCGTGGAATTCGTGTAATTCGTGGACAGAACCCCGACGACTACGAGAAGGCCTCAAAAGTAGTCCTAAAACTCGCCCAGAGGCAGATTCCCTACTCCGACTGGTATCGCATCGGTTTGGCCCTTTACGCGGGCTTTGGCGAAGCCGGAAGACCCCTCTGGGACCTCTTCCTTGCCAATCCCCACTACCGCGACACCCAGCGCGAACTCGACGCCAAGTGGAATTCCTTCCGCGGCGTGCGCGAGATCACCCTGGCCACGCTGTTCGAGATCGGAGGGCGTCATGGCTGCCAATAACAAAAAACACGTTAAAACCGCTCCCAGCGGCAATTCCCGGGGTGCCCTCCGCCGTCTGCTGAAGAACCTGCGCCGCGGCCGCCTGCTTTGGAGGTTCGAGAGCTTCCGCGATTTCCGTGAGGTCATGGAGCCCGGCCTCCGCTGGAGCGACCTTCCCCTGGCGTTTTGGGAGGTGGAGCCCTGGACGTGCTGGATTGCCTTGAGACAGGTCACTGCGTGTCATTCCGGCCCCCCCGACCCCAACCCCGCGATTCGTGCCATTCGTGTAATTCGTGGACAGAACATTCGTGGTCAGGAGGAAGAAAATGCGTAAGGAACTCCTCGAGCTCTTCGGCAAGAAGCCCTCCGTGGATCTGGACCTGGCGAAGATCCCGCCGGTGCTTCGCGATTACATCCGCATCACTTCCAAAAGCACGGACTGCCATCCCGGCCTGCTGGTCACCGCCTGGCTGCCCCACATCGCCGTGAATCTGGGCAACCGCGTCTGGATGCTCTCCAATTCCAAAAGGATCTATCCCAACATCTGGAGCTGCCTCCTGGGGCCATCCTCGATCTCGCGCAAAACCACCGCCCTCACCTTTGCCGGCTACACCATCGCGCCCCACGAGCAGATCTGCGCGGACCTTCCGCTGGATCTCTACGAGGCCAAGACCTTGGTGCTATCGAACGTGACCTATGCCAAGCTGCTCTCCCTGCTGGCGGCAAACAGCTCCCGCGTGTTCGTCCACAACGAGCTCTCCGCCTGGCTGGCCGAGATGAACAAACACTTCAATTCCGGCTACAAACAGACCATCACCGAGCTCTACGACGGCATCTCCAAGACCGTGAGCAACCTCACCGTCACAGAACGCATCCGTAATCCCGCGCTCAGCATCGCCACCGCCACCACCGAGGCCTGGATGTACCGCAACATCCGCGAGAATTCCGACCAACTGGGCGGCTTTCTCCAACGCTACATCTACTTTTTGGTGAGGGACATCAACCTCGACGACATCAGCCTCCAGACCAGGGAGGGCGAAAACCTGGAAGACTGCCTGGCCATCTACGACACCATCTTCAGGGTCTTCCGCGCCATTCCGGATTGCCACCGCCTCCGCCTTTCGGAAGCAGCCATCACACTGCGGAATGAAGTCTACCAAAGCCAGTACCGCGTCTGGTTCGCCACCAACAACGACGAGTTGATGAGCTACTTCACCCGCATCTACGACGGCTATTTCTACAAATTCTGCGCCATCTTCACCCTGCTGGAAGCCTGGGAAGAGCTGGACGCCGCCATCAAGCGCGGCTGCTGCGAGAAGTTCTTCGAACAGATCCGCGTCTCGGAGGAAACCGCCGCCCAAAGCCTCTATCTCTGCGACTTCTACTTCGCCAACACCATCCCCTTCCTGATGATCGTATGCGAACAGGACAAGCTGGCCGGAGAGAGGAAACTGGTGGATTTGCTGGTGAACAAGTACAATGGCAAGGCCTTGCACACCACCCTGCTCAACTCCTCGCACATGAAAAAACGGGAATTCAATGAGTGCGTATCCAGCCTTCTGGAGCGGGAAGCGATTATGGTTGAGGCCTACAAAATGAGCAATGGGAAAGTCGGAAAAGCCTATCAGGTATCCGAAATAATCAAATCATCATGGGATAATTAACAGCTGAAAGCGAGGGAGGGGCAACCCTCCCTTTATTCTACCGACCGCAGTAGGTATAAAGTAGGTAGAGAGGCTTGTATCCCTTTAATGGCCTGTATTTCAAGGGGTCAGACTCACAAAAATCACCTCTCTTATATATACCAGCGCTTTATGCTGACATGCAGAATGCAGAGAGTGCTAACTAACTATTGTAGATATATATAGATATATATAATATATTATAGATTTATATTTTATTATATATTACATTACTTCCCTACCTACTCTCACATTTCCAGATATAAGAGGACCGTTTTTTGTGACTCTGTATACCTCTAACACATATGCAGCCTTCATTTCAGGGCTCTCTACCTACTCTCTACCTACTGCGGTAGGTAGAGGATGGGAAAGAACTCGTGTGGATTTGTGAATGGTTAGCTGGAAAGGTAAGCCTTGTTCCCAGCAAGCTATGCCGGTCTCGCTGATGTGATCCATTTCCCCCTCAATCGCAGAAGCCCCGCTCATCCCCAAGCAACGCCCAAGCCATGTCCGCAGCCGAACATGGGCGGGAGGTCAGTAGCGCGTGGGGAAGTCTTTCACAATCAAGGTGTGGCACAATAGTAGTGGTAAACACATAACGCTCATCCATGTTCAATTCGTTGCATTAACCCAGCCCTGAAAAAAACATCTTGACACAATGTTGTCTTCACGCATTATGAAAATTAAGGAGTTTCAAGCTATGAGTAAATCATTTCAATTGGTCTTGGCCACACTCTGCATGCTTGCTATGGCGGGGTGTGATCTGATTGGCGAACCTCAGTGTAAAATCCCTGAAATCGCTTTGGATGACGGCAAGATCATCATCGGGACGAAAACCTATGGCGCGGAAGTGGCCTATACGATAGGCTGGGAGGGAGAAGAGCCTCCGGACCCCAATACATCATCTTCAGTTTACACCGAACCTATTTCGCTATGGGGACAACCTCCAGCCATAGTGAAAGCCCAGGCTTACAAGGACGGATTTAGGAACAGCAGGATCGCTACAAAAGAACTTGACTTTGAGGAATCAGCGTTTATCGACACATTGAATCTCCCCGTAGTCGACTCAGTTATGTATTGGTAAACGCTGGTAGGAAATATGGATATCACAATACATACTAAATTTGTTTAACAGGGGGGATACAATGCATATTCTCATTTCCTTATTGCCAGCTATTCTGATAATTGCTTTGTTCGTGATCATACTGACAAAGTATTCCAGGATAGCCAAGAGAACCAACTTGTCATTAGGGCTTCAGGAACGCGCATCTCACGGAGAAGAGCAGATAAATGCTGAAGATTCAGAGGAAGGTCATACAGAGTTAACAAAAGAGGCGGTGGTGGAATGTTATCAAATCAGACCATGGATCAGATATTGGGCCAGAATTCTAGATCTGTTAATCTTCCAAGTGGTATTTACTCTTCCAGCCACTTACTTTCTATTAGACCCTGCTACCATGAATTCTTTAGAATATTCCCCTCTATTTTTCCCAATAAGTATTTTCTCTATGTTCGTTTTTTGCTTTTATCAAGCAGGAATACACAGTTTGTTCGGATCAACATCCGGAAAGGCACTTATGAAAATAAGTCTGGCAAACGCGGATGGAACTCCTATCTCCTTTAGGCAGCTACTAAAAAGGGAGTTTGGTGTTTATACTGCCGGCATGGCTATTGGAGTACCTTATCTTGGTGTTTTCTCAATGCTGTGGTCGATGAAGAAGTTGGCGACGACTGGAAAGACATTTTGGGATGAAGAAGGCAGCTTTGTTGTACGGCATCGTATTATAGGACTGAGGAGAATCATTGCATACATCGTTATCATATTCGCGATAATTATTGGAATATCTGTGTTACGTGTTTTAGCCACCAATGGCTATTGATATCCCAAGATGTATTCATGGTGTCTTGTAGTAAAAACTGATTCGATGGATATACGAAAGAGTAATAAAAGGGGTTTCGACATGATAGAAAAGAAGATAGTAGTTATTCTATTATGCGCTATTCTAAGCGCATACGCTGTTGGCTGCAATGCAATAAATGGGAGCAAGCCAGCGCGAAAAAGCGCCGCAAGTTACGATGGCTGGGTGACTGTCTCTTTGCCTGGCGTCTGTACCTTTCAATATCCTCCAACAATGGAGCTTGAGAACGAAGCGCACAGGGAGTTCAAAGAGACGCTCGCCAAAGAGATTTTAAACGTCACCAGTGATCTCAGCCGGGTTGTGGTGCACCAACAGGGGCTCAACGATTACGAAGGGAAAGCGTTTGACAGATATGCCAGGATTCTAGTAAACACGGAGCAAGTTAATGCAGGGGACTTTCCCTGTTTGGATGACAAGCTGGTGTTTTCAAAAGCCGAATTGGAAGAATTGAAAACATATTTTGAAGAAGGGATGGCACAACAAGGACCAACAATCCAGGTGCTTGAAATGTACCCCTGCGAGGTCGTAAACATCAATGGGACAGATGCTCTGAAAGTATCATATTTAAGAACAGGCCCGTATCAAAAACCAGTTTTTGTGACCCTATACATCTTCTACGATTACGATCGCAGTTATACTATCACAACCTCGTACAGGGTATCAGAAGCCGATATCTGGAAATCTGACCTGGATAAAGTAATTTACACCGTCGAATTTGCTGAATAACCCCCAAAACTGTCGGACAAAAACTCGGTTAGGGCAAGAAATCATTAGATCTGAGAGTCAGGCTCAAACAGCGATGATCTGAGCAGTTTTTCAGTCCTTTGGAGGATTCTCCTCCATCCACTTTGAGGCCTTTGCCTGGATCTCCTCTCGCTTTTCTTTACCAAGTGTTTCGCTGATTCTATCTCTATTGTTTAATCCATCTTCGTTGCCCCCAGCAGCGGCCAAAAGATACCAATAATACGCCTCAGTATTACTTTTTTCCACGCCCTGCCCGTTTTCATAGCAGATTCCAAGGTTGTTTTGAGCGTAAGAATATCCCTGTTCCGCAGCAAGGCGATAATACTTTATTGCCTCACCTTGGTTCTGTACCAAGCCTTTGCCTTCTTCATATAGAATTGCTATTGCATTCTGAGCATAGGCATCACCTTGATCTGCTGCCTTTTGATACCACTTGGCTGCTTCTTTGATGTCTTTTTCTACTCCTTCGCCGTTTTCATAACACCAGCCTAAATTAACCTGGGAACTTGCAAAATTTTGGCTGGCAGCTTTTCTGAACCAAATCAGCGCTTCTCCCATATCTTTCTTTACTCCAAGGGCATCACGATAACTGACACCCAGATTGTGCTGTGCAACAGCATTACCTCTTTCTGCAGCTTGGCGCGTCAATTCCAAGGCTTTTGAGTAGTCTTTTTTTACTCCACGGCCTTCATAATACATATAGCCTAAATTTCTCAGTGCATCAGCGTTTCCTTGTTCAACTGCTAAACTTAACCACTTGAAGGCTTCACTATCGTTCTGAGGAGTACCATCCCCGAAATAATAGAGTTTTCCAAGCTGATACTGACCTGCCGCGTGACCAGATTCAGCCGCTTTTGTGAACAATTTCAGAGCTCGCGCATAATCCTTCTTCTCGAGACTATCGTCAATACACTTCATGCCTTGCTGATAGTATTCCTCGCCTTTGGCCTTCTTGTTTTCCATCAAATCACATCCGATGAAAGAAAGAGCAACGCACAGCAAAACAAGAATCAAACTTAACTTTTTCATGTTTCCTCCCATAAACTCATCGTAAATATATGTATCTTCAACTCAGTTTATTTGTCAAGCGGATTCTGCCAACGCGGATTTGTAAGGTTTAAAGCTATGTGACAACGAAATCTGCAAATTGTGCAGCGAAAACTGCAAAACGGTCGCATCGTAGGACATCCTTACTCATCCTTACCTGGACGCTTTTAGGTGGTTTCTGACAGGATTTCTGAATATCGAACGATGCATAGCATTGGTTTGATGATAGTAATCCCATTCTAGTTGATGCTGCGCTCAATACCCGGATAAATCGTGCTCGACACACTCACGTCTCTCTGATTCTATAAATTGAACACTTACGCGAGCAGCGTGTCTGAGTTTAAATCCAAAATCGGATTTAGCCTCTTGTACGCTAGTCATGTGATTCATTTAATATTTTTTTGCCTGCGATGAAAGAATCGTGAAATGTGTTACTAGCTTGCTTACTAATTGTATCATAAGAGATCGTATAGAAAAGGCAATTGGTTTTTCTTCGTTTTATGTACTTGAGAAACATACTTGCTGCCTTAGTTTTAAACCAAGATCTAGACTCAGATGGATATAGCTTGGAATTTGTCCACTGAAAAGCACCTACTAGATCTGCCATTTGTACTCCAATAGAGTACTCATCTTTGCAGAAAACAGGCTCTAAGATGTTTCCAAAATTCTTAATACAGTCTATTGTCCCATATCCAGTTACAACAGCACCCATCAAATTGTTATGCGATCCTGAATACATCTGATACATATTTGAGTACGATTTATTGAGCCCCAAATCAATAATCGGAATAATGAAGTTTTTTTCTGCATAGGAGTTTAAGTAACATAGGTGATTAAACCACACATCGCCCAGATAACCCTCTTTCCCCTTTGGTATTACATTTGAAAAACTATGAGTTGAATGTACTCCGTGTATGAAAACAATTTCTGCATATGAATAAATTTTCTTGAGGAGGTAATCCCATACCTTGAATTTCTCATGGTCGTTCAACTCAGGGCAGAAATCACTTGAGTGATAACCTGGTAAATAGCGCATTGGCCGTTGCCCCGTTCTTTCTTCATGCTTTTTTGCATAATTAGATAGAACCTCATTTCTAAGTCTAATGTATTGGGATGGTGTGATCAGAAATCCAGATATCTGAGAGTAACTTTTATCAGCGTTGAACGCTTCATCCGTGAACACCAGCAGTGATTTCAAGGATTATTTCCTGACCAATCATAATGTATCTGCATTGCTAATGACCTAAATCACAACAATCTTGATGATATCATTTCTTAACAGTGGATGAGTCATATGATTGGTGATCTCTCAGGTAGATATCTATCATTTCCTGGTTACTTATGTATAAACTATGATCGTTGTCTTTGATTGACATCAGTCTGTTGTTAATTAGTTTAACGTCGTAATGCTTGCTGAGATCTTCTATACTGAATCTAAATTCTTGTTCTTCACCATTAATAAACCTTCTGCTTTTCATACGGGATACAAGCATAATCAGCTTGTCCTTATCTTTGTAGATATCCTCAATAAATGCCTTCCAGCTTCTTGAATCGTCCCAATCAACCCAGCAATTATAGATAAAGGGAAAATCTCTCAAACCGAAAAGTATGGAAGCATGTCTTGTAATCAATGAGATTGCTTCCTTTTTAACTTCTTGTATTTCATCAGGTGTGACGAGAGGAACTACATATGGATCCTTTTTTCTATCATCGAGAAGTGAGTTAGTTAAATGTACCGGACCGTATACACCAGTAGTTTCTTTTATCGCATTGATTATGGCCTTTAACCTATTCGGTTGCTCGATTTTCTCTAATACAAGATCAACCAGAAATCCTAAATACCATTTAGCATCGAAATCCAATGAGTCTTCCTGTATGTCAGGCGTAGTATCTGATAGATTAAAAGCCGTTAATAGAATAATATTTAAAGATGACTGAGTGTAATCTATTGATTTCTTTATCTCGGACATGAGACGTTTGATCAGCTTGACCAGTAGGTTGTCCCCAAGATGTCTTGTAAAAACATCAGTTACTGTATCCAAGCTTTTACTTTGCAAAATTTCATGTATATCCGCAAGCATTATTCTATCACCAACGCTGAAAATATCCCATGTGAAGTATTTATCAAAATGATTGGGATGGCATACTCTCTGCTTATGATCCATTTCGTCCAAATCAACATATGGTGATCGATCGAAGTCATTCCGATATTTGCCAAGTTCCGGGAACATTCTCCATACGAGTTTTTGGATAATGTTAGCGTTTGTAGATGTGGATAATACGTCTTCAGCTTGTTTGTTGATATCCTTGTTTTCTTCATTTTTTGCGGTTTCATCGATAACAATTTGACCCGGAGGATTGCTACCTGTATAGAAGTATTTGTGATTCCTGATATAACGATGATAGCTTGGGGAAAAGTATTTAATAGCCTCAATGACCGTAAAATCGTGTATGCTGACATTAAGAAATCCATTAACAACAAACTTGGGTATGTTTAATCCAATTAAGTTCAGCACTCCTTTAACATCACGAAGGTTGTGAAACAGATCAAAGAATCCATCACGAATCATAAATCCCCAATGCGTCATATCTTCGTGATATTGTTTTTGTATATTCGTGATATTGTGACCTTTAACAATCTCGTCAAACTCATAATTAAACAACTCTTCCAACTGACCCTCTCTAATGAGAGGTATGTCAATCCATAACTGCACGATCTTTTTTAAATATTCATGTCCATCTACGCCGTAATCCGCAACTGAAAGACATTTCTGTACTATCTCACTGTCACAAGCCATAACAAAAACGCAGTTTGGTAACTCGGCACAAATTCTTAACAAACGGAGTACACTTTTTATCTCAGCGACCTCAAGCCGATCTATATCGTCTAAAATAACAATGATTCGAGAATCAGGTTTATCCAGTGCTTTGGATATCTTATCGTTTAATTTTGAAACCGGGCTCCCCACTCTGACAATAAATGCAATGAATTCAATAATCAGATATATTGAAGCAACGGCGCCAAGTCCTATGATGATCCATCCTGCCCAAATCGGAGGATATGGAATGATTCTAAAAATGTTTAAGGAAACAAAGAACGCAAATATGCTGATGACAAATCCCACAATTTGGATCGTATTTAACAGCGGTTGTTGAGATAAAGTTTTTCCATAGACCAAAAAGTCCTGCGAAAGCCTATATGTGTTATGATGAGAACTAGTAAGGTTAGCTGCTAGCTGTTCAAAAAAAGCTGGAATCAGATCATCCGAGCTGTTTGTGTAAAACCAGGGGTTGAATTCAAAAACTAGCGTCCCACCTCTTCTATGTGATTTCTTATCTCTTGCCTTTGTCTTGTCGTTCAGATAGGACTTCAATAAATTTATAAAAGAAGTTTTACCGCAGCCCCATGGGCCATTTAATAGAATGCTCATGCTATGAGGGTGTTTCCAGGTTAGTATCAAATCAGCAAATTTTCTGGCTGTTTCTTTCCTACCCAAAGTATCTTGCCCAGGTCCTGTTATTGGGGTATCAAAGATATCCATATTGTCCTCTAAGAGATAATCAACTTGATGAAATGATAGTAATCGTCTGAATAGACTTTTTCATTTTCATTGCCTGTTGTAGCGAGGTTGGAATATTCCGATCAGAAATGATTCCACCACGTAAAGCCTATCCTCATCTATTTCTTTATCGTGAGCTGAAATGACCAAAACATCGTAGGTTTCTTGTAAGGTTTTAACCCAATCTTTTCGAAATCTCATGGCTTGTTGGCTGTTTATAACTTTAATCCCTTTATTTTCTTAAAAAACTACCTTTGGAAACATGACTCCGATTTGAGAAGGAAGTGCTTTTGAATCCTTTGATATATAGAGCTTTCATTATTGTAAGTTAGGTGTGTACCACCAACTCCTATGTAATCTATCTTGCCGCTTAATCGATCTATGAAGAAATACCACCCTGATTTCCGCATAAGTTGTGGTATAAACAAGCGATACTTAATCTCATTGACTTCATTATCTAGATATTCCCTTATCTCTGTTATCTGATTCAGTTGTAACCAGTTTAGGTGATACATCTCAGTTTCCTGCTGGTAAACAAGACAATGCAGAACATCCAGGATAGTATTGTTGAAATTATCCGGGTTGATTCATAATCTGAGATATCAAAATATCCACGCAGCATACTATATCCATTATCCAACACATGAAAAAAACCTTAGTTTCATAACAACGTTATGACATCATATTTGTCAAGAAATATTTATTCTAAATGAAGAGATGCTTGATCTGAATACCTCAACAAAAGACCATAATCATGTTACTCTATTCATTCAATCATCACTCCATCCACGCGAACAGCCGGCCGGTTTTGATCCGGGTTTTCAGCCAGGCGCAAAGCGGGGGATCCTCCTTGTGGGCGGCGCGGAAGAGGCGCCAGAGCTGGGTCATGAGGTTGTGATAGGCCTTGTCGCGTTCGGGGCGTGAGTTTTTGATCTCGCCGCCGGGTTTGCCGATGCGCTTGAGTTCTTTCTCCAGGAAATCCAGTTCCCAGGCGAGGTCCGGGTTGTTGTTTCCGGCGGCGATCTGGGCGCGAAGCTGGTTTCGGCGCTTCAGGTAGGCGGCCAGGGCGCGGGTGTCGGCCAGGGGGATGGGATCGAGGTCCAGGGCGTGAAGCTGGCCGGGCGTGGGGTATTCGCCGCGGCTGAGGCAGACCAGTTCCTGGGGACTGTAAACCTGGCCGGGGGTGGAACGCAGTACGGCCACGATTTTGGCGCCGCCGAGGTGGGCGTGGCGGCGGAGGAAGGCTTCCGGGGACTGACCACGAATTTCACTAATGTTTTGTCCACGAATTACACCAATTTCACGAATTGAGGCGTTTTGGTCCGAGGATGGAGCCGCTGTGTCATTCCGGGAAGCGTGCGCCAGCACGTTGGGACCCGGAATCCAGGCCTTCGGGGTAATGCCCCCAGAGGGTGTCGCCACAGACGCAGTCTGTATCGACCCCGCCTTGTCTGTGATGTTGTTTTGATTTGACCGTCTGGATTCCGGGGCCCCTTCGGCACCCCACGAACTCGCTGCGCTCGTCCGCGAGGACCCCGCCTCCCCGGAATGACACAGTGGGTCTGGGTGGTGGGTGGATCTGGCTTTATCGACGGGGATCTTACCTCGTTCAAGAATGCCCTTGTACATCATCTAACTCCTTGATATATTATTTGCTTGGATATGGTCAAAGATATTGAAGGACGGATATTAGTCAAGAGATATTTGGCATAATATGGGAGAAAAAGAGAAAGGGAGAAAGAGTTTTTCCGGGGCGGTGAGAGAGCGGCCTAAAGTGATGGGGCGCAGAGAGTAACCCTGTATTCATGGAGGGGCATCCTTCCAAATCCAAATAAGGAGGACAAAGCCATGAAGGTAAGATTCAAATACGGCATCGCCACCTACAGCGGCACCATCGACGAGATGGTGTATGGTTCCTACCGCGACGACAAGCTCTGCATCGGGCGTGAGTACGTCTATCCGCGGCTGACCGCCAACAACGAGGCGCTGGGCAGCGTGGGCAGCAACCTGGCCATTCTGTGGGCCAACGCTTCGGCGGAGTACAAAGCCGACCTCAAAGAGTACGGCCTGCGCAACGGCAGCCAGAACATCCCCAAAACGCAGCTTCCGCCCACCAACTACGCCCTGTGGATCAAGCTGATGTACGCCTGGAAAGAGGATACGCCCAGCGTTGACCTCGCCACGCTCACCGTCGAGGACTTCGAGCTGGCCGGCGCCAGCGTGAGCACCGTGAAAAACGCCATCGACAACGGCTACCTGGACAAGGTCGGCACCTACGACGACCTCACCGAAGCCTACTAACCGGAGGGATGAGGGGCTGGGAGACCGGCCCCTTCTTTAATTCGTCGCGGAAAAGCGCGGAAAAAGGGAAAAGTGGACAAAAAAAAAGAGATTAATAGGAACGCGGATGACAGGATCGACAGGATCAATGGGATTTATAAAACAGAGGGACAGAGGGACAGAGTTATGTACCATAAGCTTCAGCTTGTTGGGTGCCCGAGATTCATCTCGAGGCACAAGGATAAAAACAGAGGGACAGAGGGATAGAGAGGGATTTTAACACAGAGAATAGCAGAGATTAAACACAGAGAAAAGCAGAGCATAAGCGGAGGAAAGAACATTAACACTCCAATCCGTCGAATCCGTTTAATCAGTTGAATCCGTAGGTAAAAAAACCAAACAAAGGAGGGACAAGTGAACGAGAACCTGCTGAAAGAACTCGCCCGGGAACTGGCCACCAAGGTGAACAACCTGGTGGATATCCCCATCATCAAGGAAGACGATGAACAGGCGTTCTTCGAACTGATCATCCTGCTCATGCTGGAACTGGTCTTCAATCGCCTGGGTTTCAAGAACGTTGTCGAAATCTCGCCGCGTGCGTGAAACGCAAACTGCGCAAGAGGCGCAAGACAGCTAACAAAGAACTGGATTCCGGGGCCCCTTCCCCGGAATGACAGATCGGGCCTGCACTTCCGTGTGGGCCTTTTTTTAACACAGAGACACAGAGATGGGGAGACACAGAGACAGAGAGAAGGAGAGAAATGGGGGAAATGTTTTTTAACACAGAGAAAAGCAGAGGAAACGTAAAGGGACAGAGAGATAATAGAACGCTGATGACGCGGATCAATATGATTCACGCGGATTATTTCTCTGTGGCTCTGTGGTAAAGTCCTTTTCTCTTTTTCTCTGTGTCTCCGTGCCTCTGTGTTAAAAGGTTTGGCTATTCCCGCATGGCCTGGATTCCTGGGCCCCAGGGGCTGAAGCCCCTTCCCCGGAATGACAGCAAGGCTGGGCCTTCAGAACAAACAACGAAGCTATAAAGTGACACCCCAAATGTCATATAGCCATCACTGTGACAAAGAGGCATAAGCCTTTATCTGGTGCAGAGATGCTTAGGACTGCTTTCGGAAAGATGTCACAGTGGTTTTGGACTTCTTTGGACTGGTTTGTGACAGCTTTGTGTCAAATATGGACTGATTTCAGACTGGTTTCGGAAATGCCTGAATCTCAACAAAATAGACCAGTTCGGAATACTCGCAGTGTGTGTAGAACGGTTGGTGTCAGAGATTTATAAGAGGTCTGAAATCAGTCTATCATTATACTTAACTAGTCCCTAATCAAAAATGGATCAACCGGATGATTCCACTCTACAGAGGCATTCTAATCAACAATAATCTGGGCTTTTTTTAAATCATAGGCTATTAACATCTTGACAGATACTTGTTTCCTTTTAGTGTTGTTAGATACGTACATTTTAATTTGTATCTTACCAGACGGTTCGATAGAGCCAATAAGGAGGATTTAATGGCTCATTTACTGGAAAACGTGATAATATCCAATTTCAAATCCGTAGAAATAGTTGAGATATCACTGCAAAGCTACAATGTTATGGTTGGTTATAACAATGCAGGAAAATCAAATATTCTCAAAGCTGTTAGCTGGCTCTTTAAAAAGAGCACTCTTGGCCCTGAGTGTTTCAAAGACATAACTAAACCAGTATCGGTCGAGGGTATCATCACTGGAGTCGATGAACCAATTATTTCTAGACTCCCACAAAACCAAGCAACAGCTATGCAACCTTATATAAAAGGCTGCAAGTTGATAATCCGCAGAATTCAAAATACTCCTAACACAAGTTCAAAACTTCAAGTCTTGTTTGAAAACTCTGCTGATGGATCTTCAGAATGGAGAGACTCCCCAACGGGCATAGAAGCCGGTATATCTCTTCTATTCCCAGAACCAATCTTTATTAATGCTATGGAAGACGCTGCAGAAGACTCAAGTAAGTATAAAACCAGTACTACAATAGGAAAACTGCTTTCCACGATTTTCAATAACATTCAAGCTGAACATAATGAAACCATTACACAGGCTTTTTCGTCATTTCAGAATTTGTTCTCTGCTTCAGGAACCAACAGAATTCAAGAATTAGTATCCTTCGATGATGATGTCTCGGGAGTTATTAGTACCTTTTTCCCAGGTTTGAGAATCAAGGCTCAGATTCCAGAGATAGAATTTAAGGAAATACTAAAAAGTGCAACTATCTCTACTTTCGAGGATGGTGATACCACCGGTAAAGAGATTTCGATTTTAGGGCATGGCGCACAACGAGCCATTCAAATGGGATTGATTAGATACTTGGCCGACCAGAAACGATCCCAAAGCACTACCGTTAACAATACATTGCTCCTAGTTGAAGAGCCTGAGTTATATATGCATCCACAGGCAATTGATAATGTTAGAGATGCGATGAAGTCGCTATCAGACATAGGCTTTCAGGTGTTGATTTCAACACATTCACCAAGGCTTGTTACTAAAGATGATGTTAGATCTACATTGCTAGTGACCAAACAGAACAACGCCACTACTATAAGAAAAACACTTTTTGAGGCTGTAAGCGAGGTAGAGAAGAATGCTCCAACACAGCTTGACTTGCTGTTTCAGCTATCAAATTCATCAAACATCCTCTTTTCAGATAAAGTGCTATTAATTGAGGAAGACCTTTGCGTAATACCAAAGAGTCCAGCTTTCCAGGATCTACTTTGTAGTTATCCACAATTTTTCCAGAATTTCCCAACATGAACCCTGAAAAAGCTCAGTTATCCACATATTTTGCCCTCATTCCATCCCGTTTCCCTCATTTTCAG